>JAYSTZ010000585.1:0-7236 GCA_043719365.1 Verrucomicrobiaceae bacterium
TTCCCCGCAGCGCGAAGCGCCCAATCAGTTTCGTAAGGCTCTCGGAGTGGGCGCAGTTCTCGGAAATTGGGCGCTTCGCGCTTTTCGGACAGCGAAAGGAATGTCGCCGCTCCTTGGCTCGCTAACGCTCGCAATTCCACTTTTAATCACGCCCCACAGCGGTAGCCGTCGCCCCCTCAACCTGATCTCAACACCCTCGTATACTTCTTTTTTCATGTCGCCTGACTCCGTTTCTTTGACCCCGTTTCCATGAATTTGATTAAAAATCTTCCTGTTCGCACCCGGGTTAACATTGTGCGATTTATTAAGTGATGAATCTGACCAACTTCAATAAGGCATTTTGCGCAACAGGGGAGCATTCTTCTGGAACCGGGATTTTTCCTGAGTTTGTTCCGAAAGAGGTAAAAGAACTTGTGCGAATATACGGAGGGCAATCCTTCAATCGGGGAATCTATAGAATCTTCAACTCCGATCAGCTTGACGCCGCGCGGCTGTCGATGGAGCGTGTTTTTCCGGAGTTTCGAGGCCGAATCGTTCCGTTTGGTTTTGATTGGCTCGGGCGGCATTTCGCATTTGACCGGGGGCGGGTCAAGAACGGTGCGGGTGAGGGTGAGCTTCTGATGTTGGAAGTCGGGGCGGGCGAAGCGATGAGGATTCCGGCCAGTGTGATCAACTTTCACAACGTTGAATTAGTCGAGTATCCCAATGATGTTCTCGCTGCTCCGTTTTGGCATCGATGGCGTGAGATGAATTCCTCTGATTTGGCTCATTCTGAGTGTGTCGGCTATAAAGTGCCATTGTTCTTGGGCGGGGAAGATGAAATTACGAATCTTGAGGTGATCGATATGAGTGTTTACGTTGAAATTTGCGCACAGCTTCGGAACAAAGTACGGACCCTTCGGGACGGGCAAACGATCGCTAGCGTATCTATGATTGATTAACGGCTGCGCATTGAAATTCGTTGCTATTTCTCATGCGGAGATGCGGGCAACGGGAGACGGGGCAGGCGACAAAAAAATGAATCCATCCAAGGCGCTCTTTTGCATGGGCGATAAAGTGATAAAATCCCCGCGAATAGTCCCGAGGCGACTGTCAGTCTGTCACCGCCATTCACTTCATTAGGCGCAGGCATGGCGCAGCGAATCAAAACTCACCCCGCATGGCGAGCGGGAAACCGATTACTGCACTGCGGCAGTCGCCGTCCCTGCAAACCGCAGCACGAGGAAGCCGAAATCGAACACCAAGGGCGCGCCGTCGGGTGGGCGGAGGACGGGGTTGAGGATGTGGAATTGCTCGCGCCCATCGGCGTGCCCGGTGTCGAGCACGACGATTTCTGTGTGGCGCAACAAGGCGAGATGCTTGCCTGTGATGCTGCGTTTCTCGCCCACCTCGGCGGCCATTTGCTGGATGCTAAAGCCTTCGCGACGGCGGATGATGGCTTCGAGCATCCGGCGGCGAAGGGCGTTGCCAAGCGCCATGAAAATGAGGCTCTCGCTCCAACTCCGCGCGGCGGGCGGAGTCGGCGGAACGGCTGTGGGTTCGATTGATTCGCTCATAGAAGTGAGATTGGGTTGCTGCGTGCGCCGGTGGCTCGGCTGTTCGGGCTGAAATAGTAGCTGTTTATACCGGAAGTTTGCCCACTCGGGCCGACACGGTATCTATTTTTACCAGACTTTCGCCTCTTTCGTCAATCACAGTAGCTCTTCCTACCAGGCTTCCGCCATTTTCTGCAAACGGCTTAACTATTTGTACCGGACTTTCGCCTGCACGGGCAGATTCAGTATCTATTTCTACGACACTTTCCGAATGTTTCGGGGAATCCGCAGATCTCACACCGCATGGCGAGCGAGAAACCGATTCGGTTAGCCGCGATTTCCAATACGCGATGTCCTCGGACGGCGGGAAATCACGGAACTAAGAGATTTGCGGAAGTCACGTGTCTCACGACTCCGCCGATGCCGTCTTTTGTGGTCTCGTCTAAACGAGGACCGGCTTCTCCTGCGGATAAAGTGTCGATTTCGCCGGGAGTGGAAATGGATAACACGGAGCCGCCATTGCCCGCGCGTTTGAATCCTGCGCCGCCGTTTCCAGCGAGGATCGCGCTGATGTCACCGGCGGACAGACTCACACGCGAAATCGTCCCGCCGGTTCCGCCATTCATTCCTTCGCCACCTGCGCCGGCACGAAGCTGGAGCGCTGCGAGCAATCCCGAGATACCCTGCACGCTGCCGCCGTCACCCACGCGGCCACCCTCGACGTTTGCGCCTCCGAACCCCGCGACGATTTGCGCCACGATGAGCGGTGTATCAAAATGGACGTTCGATACGCTGCCACCGCGGAGTGCCGCGCCGCCGTTTCCGGCGAAAATGGTAATGCTGCCTCCCATGGCAGCCTGCTGGCCCGCGACGATGCGAACGCCTTCGATCGAACCGCCACGCGCGGCCTTATCCTGCTGGTCGCCGTTGCCCGCTTGGATGGTGACTGAGGGGAAGCCGTTCTCTTCAGACGCCGCCCGCGTGATGGATACGTCCCGGATGTCACCGCCCGAATTGATGTCGATGGCTCCAATCACACCGGCCCCAAGCGCTATCGATATTCCGTCGATTCGTGGCGAACGCACTGCGCCAGCGTAGCCGCTGACCAAGGAGATTCCACTACGCGCTTCGTCAATAGACAGGGCGACGTCCCGTATGAACTGCTCCGCAATAAACGACACGGAATTCGCAAACTTGGCCGACACCCGCACGCCTTGCATCCTCAATGCCATCACCGAGATTTCAGAATTGGCAGAGCCTAGATCGAGGTCGAGCTTCCGAATCACATCGGCATTTACCACCACTCCCCTCGCAGAAAAATCGACGGGAACATTCGCGGCTCGAAAAGTGAAATTCTCCACGCGCGTCGCCCAAACCGAGAGACCGTCGATTGTCGAACCGACCTCCGCATTCACGTCGCGCACATTCCTTCCACCGAAGCCGAACGATCCCGACGCGCCGACGGAATGCAATCGGACCGCCTCGACATCCCCCACGCGACCACTCGAACCGTTTTCACCATACCCTGAATTACCGCCGCCCAAACCGACGCTTGCGCTGCCGTCACTCCTCACGCCGACATCGCGAACACTCCCTCCATTGCCGGCACGCTCTCCCCTCAAAGGGCTCCCTCCAATGCCCCCTTCGCAACCCACCGATGCGTCCCCGGTGGCCTCCACGGAAATGGAGTCGATGCTCCCGCCGTCTCCCTGCCCACCGCTGCCCACGTTTCCACCCGTCAGTGTCACATACGCCGATCCCTCAGCCTTCATTTTGAACCTGCTGATGCCCCCGCCTGTCCCGCCGATGTCCCTGCTCTCAAAGCCGTCGCCACCGGCCCCTCCGAGAACGGTGACCGAGCAATTCGCTACAGCGACGGTAAGGATATCGACTCCCCGGACAATTCCTCCATCTCCCGCAGTCCCCCTCGATTGCGCGGAATTTGGTCCGCCGCTCCCCGCTTGAATCTCCACGGTCACGAAGTCCGCGAGTTCCGAGCGCACCGACACATCTCGGACATCACCCCCGTTCCCTAATTCAGCCGTGATTCGCAGGTCTGGCTCAAACAAGTCATCTGAAAACCCAGCCACATCGCCCGCCTTTACCTTCAAATACGCAGGGCCGACCGTGGCCACCGAAACCCGCTCAATGTCGCCCGCCTGAGACACTCCATCTCCAGCCGTGAAATAAACCCCCTCTGCCCCGCCTTCAAAGCGAATGTCCGCCAGACTTCCGCCGATCCAGCCCTGCCCCGCCGTGAATTCCACGTCTGACGGATCGCCGATCGGCAGACCATCCGGGCCAAACAGCGAAACGCCCACGTCGCCCACACTTCCACCAGTCCCTCGTTCACCACTCGTGGTTCCCGCTTCGATCTTGATACCATCGAACGACTGAATCCCCGTACCCACAATCCGCACTCCAGAAATACTTCCAGCATCTGCGCTGGCCGCGTTTCCGCCGAAAATAGTCATCAAGCCGAGATTCCCGCCCAGCCGCAAAATGCAGTCCCGCACATCGCCGCCCGTTCCCTCGACCCCGCGATCCGTCGTGACCCCTTGCCCTCCCTCAATGTCGATTCTGCCCGCGCCATTCAGCGCAATAATGCGCACATTCGCAACCTCCCCTCCGTCGCCAGTAATCGAACTATCCGACCCGCCCAGCACTTGCACCCCGACCGCCTCGGCAAGCTCCAACCGAATATCCCGGATTGAGCCCCCGTTGTTTTCCCTCCCCGCACCAATCACGACATCCGTGCGGACATTCGTCATCTTTATCTCTGCGATTCCGGCTCCCGCCAACAGCGAGACAACCCCGCCATGCAGCGACACATTTCGGATCACGTTACCGGCAGAAACATTTCCCACTGCGGGCCCATCCTGTTGCTGAGACACCGAGAAATCCAAGATACTCCCGCCTACATTGATGTCCCCACCAATCGCTCCGCCGACCGACAGCCCCGCAATGCTCGACCTAAATGTGACATTGGGGACGAACTCACCATCCGGCGCCAGCGTCGCCCGAATATTCCCATCCAGCCCCAAGGGCAAAGAACCCGAAAAGCGGCCACCAATCGCCAAGTCGATGAAGTTTTCCTGATCGAACATCAAATCGGTCCCGATCGTCGTAAAAAACGCAATCGCCCGTCCACCCGTCACAGCTAACGCGAGTCGATCCCCGGCAGTCTTCGTCCCGGACCCGTCCATATCAAAAAATACCCGGTCCCCAGCATTCACCCGGACGGCGAGATTACCGGGCGAACTCGAGTAAATCATCTTAGCCGGAACTTCCGCACCGCTCGCAAGATGGGTGGACAAGTCCGGCGAAATCAGCACCGTTGCAGGAGCAACGCGCTGCTCCAGAACTTCAATAAGGCCGTCAGACCGGCAGACTTTGCTAAGGGAATTGCACCACGACATCCGAAGACACTACCGCGCATTCCGTCCCCGTAAAGCCCGGCGTGCCGGAGTCGAACGAACGCAACTTCAACTGTTGTTCGCCTGACGACGCCATAAAAGAACGGTCAGCCAGAATGCGAAGGAAACGAGGCGGAAATCGGTCCATCGACCGTCAATGGTCGATCTGCGTGTGAAGGCATGGTCCGGGGCAATCGTGCAATCGTAACCCGAGCCCTCCAGCCGCATTGCTCGCTTAAACGCCGATTGTGCAGACAACAACATCGTCGATTCCGCACCGGCCATCTCGAAGGTCCGTGTGAAAGCGCTGGACTTCTGCGCTGAATAAATCACGTCCGAACCGATTTCGAGGTTCCACTTGCCGCTGAAAATCCCGTTCTTTGAAATCGTGTAACGAACGCCATCGACCATCAACGTCCCCTGCTCGCCCGCCCAATTCACTTGCGTCTCAGCGCTGTGTCCTTCGCCCGATAGGTAAAATTCCCAAGAGCAAATTCCTTTTGGCGAGCAGCTAAACATGATGCTCTTTTAGTAGCAGCGATTTTTCGCGCGGCAACTCCGCATGGGGTGTGAATGAAAGTGGATTTACGGTGCTCGCAGTGAGCAGTGGTCAGCAAAAGACCGGGGAGGAAGGAGCAGGGAATAACCCGAAGGAAATATCGCAATCTTCTAGAGCTCTTTTTTTGCCAACCATTTTTATGCCAGAATGAGCGACTCCGTTTTGGCAGAAAAATGTTGGGCAGAAAAAAGCTGCAGACCCCGAGAAAGTGTGGATTCGTGAAACGCCCTACGCCCTAACTTTGCAATGTTTCACTCAGGAGTGGTCAGAATTCAGCAAACGCCGGCTCGACGCGGACTGCCCGATTCGTCTGTTCCACCTTTAATCACACCCGATTTCGCCACAAACGCATTTTCGGGCTTCTCACGGCGACTTCTTCCGCCACACTGCGGCCACGAATATGGGAATTTTTAACCAGCCCGTCTTTACTTCTGACAAAAAACGCGAGCTTCCGCCGGGGCTTTGGACCAAGTGCCCAAGCTGTGGCGAAATCATCCACAACCTGGAACTGGAGCACAATGATCGCATCTGCACCAAGTGCGAGCACCACTTCGGCGTCACCGCTTCGGACCGCATCGCGCTCTTGATCGATGAGGGCACTTTCGTCGAGCACGATGCGGGTCTTACGTCGGTGGATACGCTGAAATTCACAGGCCAGGCGAGCTACACAGACCGGCTCAAGAAGTATCAAGTCGCCACGGGACAAAAGGACGCCGTCATCTGCGGCACCGGCTGCATCTCCGGACAGGAAGTGAGCATCGCGGTGATGGATTTCCAATTTCTCGCAGCAACCATGGGCAGCGTCGTCGGCGAAAAAATCACCCGCGCGATCGAGCGGGCGACGGCTCGCAGGCTCCCGATGATCATCATCAGCGCGAGCGGCGGGGCTCGCATGTACGAAGGGATGCTCTCGCTCATGCAAATGGCCAAGACGTGCGGCGCGCTCGCTTACCACTCCGATGCGCATCTTCCGTACATCAGCGTGCTCACGAATCCCACGACGGCGGGCGTAATGGCCAGCTACGCAAGCGTCGGCGATGTCATCCTAGCCGAGCCGAAGTGTATGATCGGGTTCGCAGGTCCTCGGGTCATTCGCGAGACCACGCATCAGGAATTGCCGGCCGGTTTCCAGACGGCCGAGTTTTGCAAAGACCACGGCTTGGTCGATATCATCGTGCATCGGAAAAAGATGAAGGAAACCCTCGCGGGGCTCATCAGCTACTTCACTCCCGCGAAGAAGTAGGGATGACCTACTCCGAGTCACTCGACTGGCTCTACACGCTCCAAGTTCATGGGATTAAACTCGGGCTGGAGCCCATGCAAAGACTCTGCGCAGCGCTCGGAATCGAGACAAGAAGCTCGGAAAAACGGCGCTTCATCCACGTCGCAGGAACCAACGGCAAAGGCTCCGTCTGCGCGATGACCGCCGCGATGCTCTGTGCATCGGGACATCGCACGGGGCTCTACACATCCCCTCACCTCGTGAATTTCCGCGAGCGCATCCGGCTCGGGCGCACTCTCATTCCCGAAGAACATGTCGCCGAAGGTCTGACGACCATCCGCGATGTCGTCGCTGATTGGGAACACACGCCGACTTTTTTTGAAATCACCACGGCGCTCGCGCTCGCCCATTTCCATAGCGCGCGCGCGGAAATCGTGGTGCTGGAAACTGGCATGGGCGGGCGGCTCGACTCGACCAATATCGTCACGCCGCTCGTCTCGGTCC
>JAYSTZ010000586.1:0-7234 GCA_043719365.1 Verrucomicrobiaceae bacterium
CGGCGCTGTTTTCTCGGCGGATAATGCCCGCGCCATCCAGTAAGATTCGGTGCGGCCCGATGATGCATACGCTGCACCTAATTCCCGAAGGTGCCGTGCGGTACTCCTGCGCTGTCTCCCGTCGAGAAACTTTTGTGCGAGTTCGGGGGTTAGTTCGTCTTTTGTCAGGGCGGAAGCGATAATGGCCCCGGCCAGACCATCTGAAACTGCAGAATTGAGCCCCTGCGCGCAAAGAGGATCCCGGGCCAATGCGGCGTCACCCAGAACGAGTGGGCTGGAACTTTGTGCCACCGACGGCGTCACCTCGAATGACACGATTCCGTTTCGCGGAGAGAGGTGGACCATCCGCCCGAACTGCGACTTTTCCAGGCACTGGTAGTACGTATCGCTCGGCGAAGTCTTTACGCTCGCGGGATCGACAAACAGGGTCGCGGTCAAGGTGTTCTCGCCCCGCAGCGCCCACAGCCATCCGCAATCGAGAGGCTCCAGCCAAACAGAGGGCATCCGCTTTGCCGGAACCAATTCGCAGGAAAGCGCGACTTGCCGCCAAGGGGCAATGCGCCGCCGCTTTTGCCCGCCATGTCTGCCGGTGGCGACTATCGTGGGGATTCCA
Organism: Verrucomicrobiaceae bacterium; assembly: GCA_043719365.1. Lineage (GTDB taxonomy): Bacteria > Verrucomicrobiota > Verrucomicrobiia > Chthoniobacterales > Chthoniobacteraceae > SXWH01. The sequence goes on from JAYSTZ010000586.1 coordinate 614, forward strand.
TTGTGGGGAGGTTCTTCGGTAAACTGAACGCCGGAATCCAATGCGAGTCTCATCAGCGCGACTTCAAATACCGAGCGGTCGATCATGTAACCCGGTGGGATGTCCTCTTCCCCGCCTTTCCATAAAGAAATGCCCCCATCGTGGCTGCTGATGCCTTGTCTGTCCCCAAACGCGAGTTCCGGGAACGCGTGCTGTAAAACATCCAGCGAGCGGACTGTCTCAAGCCGAGTGATGCGGTGCGCGATGGCACGCCTCGCGTGGACGACTACGGACAAGCCGAGCCTGCGGAGTCTCATCGCAGCCGCCAACCCGCACGGACCCACTCCTTCGATGAGAACATCGTGCTTCACCGGCTAAAATATTCGGGCGTCGTGCCGGAAAGCCGTGCGTATGCCTGGAGGCAATAGTGGAGCCAGCCACGGATGAAATCGCAGGCCGTTCGCCCTTTGTGGATGACTTCGTAATGGCACCCGCCTCCGCATAGGTAGCGTGCCCAGCACGAGCGGCAGGGCTCTTGCGTATCGACGAGTCGCGCAGTCTGCCAGGCATGCTGGGCCGCGGCGTCGAGCCCTTTTTTCAGCGAGCCAAAAGAGTGCGCTTCATCTCCTACAAAGCGATGGCAAGCCGCATACGTGCCGTCCGCGCCCATCCCGAGGTAGCCGGATGCTGCGCCGCACGGGCGAGGACGACGCGCGCGGCTGTGGAGTTCACGCATCGCATTCACCATATTCAAAAACGGGAAACGCTCGCCGGAAGTGATCGCTTGTTCGAAGCGCAAGCCGCAATAAACCATCTCTGCCAGCATCCGCTCCAGCGCGTCGCCATCCATTTCATGCTGCCCATTCGGAGCCGAAAGCATGGGCGAAAACCCGACGCTGTGAAAACCGAGTCGTACAAACTCATTGAGCATCTCGACGAGACCGAGATTCAGCGGCGTCACCGTTGCCCTCACGGAGACCTGCATCCGCCGTTGCAAACTCAGCAGCGGCTGCACGCGCTCGAGTATCCGCTCGTATGATCCGCTTCCGCCTTTGGTCGGTCGGAGCGCGTTGTGAGTCTCTCCCACGCCGTCGAGGCTCACGGTGACTGCGAATCCGTGCTCCTCGAAAAACAGCCCGTCGTCCAGCGTCAAAAGTGTGCCGTTTGTGGTGAGCGAAAAGTTCATTCGCACACCCCGCTCGTCGGCCCGTCGTGCCGCGTAGTGTGTGGCGTCGCGAATGATGTCGCGGGCCATCAGCGGCTCTCCGCCCATAAATGCGAGTGTCGCAGTCTCCCCCTCTCTCGCATCCGCCAGTAGCGCATCGACTGCCTTCAGCGCAGTCTCAAGCTTCATTTGTTTGGCCGCCGTGCCAAACCCGCCCTGCTGCGCGTAACAGTATGTGCAGCCGAGGTTGCATTGCTGCGCCACTGCGAGGGAAAGCGCGTGCAGTCTTCGGTCCGCCTTGTCCCGTAGCGGCTCCGCGGCGTCAAACTGCGGAGGATGACTGCCGGTTTCCGGGACGAATTGGAGCCGCGATGAGCCTGTGTGAAAAATCGCCCGTCCAGCCATTCCTGGCACGCTCAGCAAATGGCCGCCCGCTTGTAAGGGGCGGCTGTCGGCGATCAGTCGCCCGGTCAGCGAGGAAATAGCAGACATGATGTTTTATTCACTGTCCTGGCCGCGCCGGAGAAAGTGCAATTCGGTTTCCCATGCTCGGAATAGATCCTCGTAGGTGAGTTGCCCCGGCTCCCCGGAACCATCCTGCACGTAATTCTTAGGAGTCGTTGCGGTGCGTCCCTTGTGCATCCAATTGTGCCCCGCCGCCGTCGTTCCGGTTTCAGTGACATTCACAAAATCGGGCCGACTGGCCGCCCAGTAATAGCACCCGCATTCCCTGTAATCGTTTTGCCATGGCGAGCAAAGGCCTTGCGTCAAGACGCCTGGGACCGCCGCCTCCTCCGTGAGCCCGCTTCCTTCAAAGAGCCGGCGCACCGTAAGGCTCGCGGTTACGAGCGCGCCGCTGTTGGCGATAAACTGACAGGAGATTTGCTGGCCCGCCTTGTCGAAGAGAAGAGCGAGCGAGTTGCTCAGCTCCAGCGCATTTTCGTCGAGATTCCCCGTCGGGCCACCCACTGCACTGGGGCCTGTGATCGTCGTCCGAACTGCCCGTCCACTGACCGACGTGAGTCGCTGGCCGATGCGGACTCCTGCCGCAAATGCCGCGCTTCCCGCCGTTACGCCGACCACAGTGCCGTTTGCTTCGTGGAGTTCCACGTCGATGAAGACGCGCTTCCATACAGCACGGAAGTCGAATTCGAGGCCGGGAAAGCAATTGGAAATTGCGGTGGAAACATGCGCCGCTGTCGGATTCCCACGGCCGCGGTAGGCCACTAGCGCGGCGGTGTTTTTCGGATCGAGAGTCGTTGTTTGAGACATGATGATAAAGAGGTGAAGGTTTCCTGAATTAGACGACCGGTGTGGTTGGGAGCGAGGCGACCCAGTTTCTCGCGATCTGCGCACCGGTTTTGCCTCCAAGTGAAGGCTGGACCGCGTTGAAGCGAATAAACATCGGATGCGTCGGGGTTTCGATAATCTTGATGAATGCTGACCCGTTCGGATTGCCAGCGATTACCAACGGCTGGCCCGCTAGGGGCGCGTGTTTTTTCACGGGCTGTCCCCGAAGATAGGCCAACAGCGACGGCGGATCGGCGAACAGTGTATCCAGCGTGCTTGCGCCTGCGGAGACGGCGTCGTGGCGGTCTGCACCCGCCGGTGCCAGCAGATTAATGAGCGCGACCATTTCTTGTTCCGGCGTAGTCGCCGCTGGTCCAGACAAAGCTGCTGCCGCTTTCACAATCGTATCGCGCTGCCGACGGGTGACCGCGAGATGCAGGCCATCCGCACCCCGCATCATCGCAGGCATTCTGCGGCGGCCATCATTGGTCAAATCTCCCACTTGATCGAACTGCCGCAAAATATCCGCCATCGTTTGCAGCGCGCCAATCGCCTGCATGCGCTGGGTGGAGCCCGGTGCCGCGCTCAGGCCATTGAGCGCCGCGAGCACCCGGCGATGGCGATCTTCCACCGCGACATAGGCCGCCCGAGCCACGGGGAAAATCGGTTCGCCAGCGCGCCCGGTTCCTTGATCGTGACCAGCCATTCCGCCGACATTCATCGCATCGGTGTTCATTAGACGGACAGTCCCGAGAGCACGACGGATAATGTCTGCGGCCCGCTGCCCAAGAGCCTCCGCGTCCGTCGCACTGAGGGTCCCCGTAATCTCAGGCCCCTGGAGCCATTGTTCGAGTTCATCCGCGACGGCGCGAACGGGCAAAGTATCCGGCGAGAAATGCGGTGGCCCGGCGGAGATTCGCGCGGTAGTCCGCAGCGGTGCGGTCGCGCCGGGGAGCGTGAGTTCTACACTCACAATTCCGTCGCAGGCATCATCCAGATAAGCCCTGCTCACCCATTGTCTCGAGCCGCCCACCGTCCGTTCCTGGCCGAAGAATATCGCTCCCGGCTCCGTGTTTAAGGGCGTCCCAGCTCTGCCGTCAAAGTGAGAATCCCATCCCCCACGGGCAGCGTCATAAACATCGTCCGAGACGTTTGGGTCGCCCGCAGTGGGCCCGAAAACGCGACCATGGGCCGGAGTGAAGCGGAGCCGGATCTCCGGAAATGCCACATTGGGCTTAACAAAACGCACTGCACCAAACGGGATATTTTTCCCCGCCTTGAAATTCGGACAAAGTCCCACCAACGCTCTCGAAGCGTGATCCGAAAAATCCCCCGTGTCCGCATTGATGCCGTCTGCGGCGGCTCCCGTCCGCCGGACCGCCTTCAGATTCGCGACGCGCACTCTCCATTTTAGAGATGCCGCCGTAAGCCCGAGCTGCTGCAAATGCGCCGCAGTCAGGGGCTGCAATGGCCCATCGACGCTGAACTGTGCCCAAACCTCCAGGAACGGACAAACAGGCCGGATACGCCCCAGCGCATCGCGGAACTTCACGGCAGCCGGAGTCGATGCCCCGGAAATCTCCCCAGTCGTTTCATCCAGCGTCAGCGTCTCCGCACCGGCAACAGGACGCCATCCCGTATTATCCGCAGACCCGAGTTCATAATTGTCCAGCGGTTGCGGAGACGACCCAAACCGCGCGATAGCGAGGGATGGGAGAATCCGCAAAGCGTGAATCGTCGTCACGGCAGTTGGCGCCCCGCCCAGAAATCCATCCACCTTGAGCCGGAATGCAGCGTCGCGTCCTTTGATGGCTGCGAGAAGAGCAGTCTCCTCACCCGTCAGGCCAGCCTCGGCTTCGAGCTGGCGAATGAGCCCGGCAGAAGCCATCAACAGGTCGCGGTGCATGAGCCAAATGCCCTTTGCGGTATCCGGGAAATCAAGCGAATACGGCATCTCCAGCGGCATTCCTGCACGCGCCGGGCTCGCATCCATCACGAGCGGCAATCGCGCCAGAAGTCCACCCAGTCTGCCCACACTTTTCATCTCGTCGAACGCTTGTTCGCGCACCGTGTTTTCCGGCCCGGCGTCATCATTTTCCAATGAAATCGAATGCCGGATGCAACTCAGGAGCATCCGGTAGTGAATGTTGCCCAGCAGCGCCCAAAGTCGGGAGCGTCGATGCAAGATCCGCCCGGCGGCATTCTCGTCCGGCGCGGGCAAAGGGGAAAGCCCAGGCAGCGGCGATGTGTTGGGATTCTCAGGCACCAGCGCCACGGGATCCGCCGCAATATCGCGGCGTTCTTTAAACAGCGTCGCAAAAATATCGAAGTGACTTGGCGGAGCTCCAGCCGCAGGACTATTCGGCCCCTCTCCCTGATCCGCGATAGCCTTCAATGCCAACAACGCGTCGGCCTTGTTAGCCACAGTGAGAACGATGACATCGTTGGCACCATCCGCTCTCCATCGGTCGGCATTTGCCTGTTTTGGCACGCTCGAAGGATCGAAGTCTGCATCGGTAATCGTGGAGCCGCCCACAAGGTCCGTCAATTTTTCAAACAACAGCCCGACCCGATTGATCAGCACATCCCCTGCGCCCATACCGGCAGCCGTCTTCACCTCTTGGAGCGTCACGCCAGCCGGAAACACAGGATTTGCCGGCATCTCCGCAAGGACATACTTCGCCAGCGAATGCAGCGTAACCCGCTCCAGCTTGAAATCGAAAGGATACAAATCGGTGCGAAACGGATAATCCTGACGGTCCAAAGTCAGCGGAGCATTCAGACTGCGCAGCACATTTTGCACTGTGACAAGGTGCCCCATCTCCTGCTTGGCCACCCGCATCAACCGCCGAGACCACTCCGCATCCCCGGTAGCGCCCTGGGGAATTCCCGGCGGGACACTCCAAGCTGCGTAAAGATACTGCGCCATCAGCGAGTGCTCAATCTCGCTCGCCGTCTGGAGCAAAAAGATCAACTCATCCCTCGGCGCGAGCACCGGATCTCCAGGCCAAGTCGGAGCCGGGCCGGCGTCGAGCGCAATATCGAGGTCACCGGAAGCGGATGCTCTGGGAACCCATTGAAGACGATTTCGTTTCATAATAGTTTGGTGGGATTGATTTGAGTTTTTACTACGTGCGGAAAAATACCGGTTTCGTTGGTGTCGGGATCAGTAGCGGCTTCGAAAACTATCGGTAGTGATTTTCGATTTGTCCCGCGAGATAGTCTGGAATGAGAAGACGGACTTTCACTTGGATTTGGGCGGTTTCTTGTGATGGGTAAGTATAGTTCTACGCGATGTTATACCACCTTCTCAAGCGTGTTGATGCTTACGTGAGGCCACCGGATGAGGCCCGGTTTGCCGTCACGGCGCTGAAAAAACTCAAGGAATACCGTCTGCGAGTACTGTAGGCGGAGCTTTGGGTTACCAGATGCGTCCAATTCGGCCAGCTCCTGAATCCACATTGTGAACTGCATTTCAGTAGCATTTGCCTGTTTGACGATGAAGGGGATGTTCACAATCCCACCCGTCGGCGTCTTTGTGTCCACATGGATCTCGGTGGTCCGCACGATATTTACACCCGCATTGGCGGCCGTAAGTAAAGCGTTAGGAATAACCGGATTGAAGAGGTTCTGAAACAACGGGCCAGTAAAATGTTTGTAAGGCGCAAAGTACGGCTGATTGATGTCCGGCACAGCCGCCTCCCCAATCGGCAGTCCGCTGATGACCGGAATCGTGGGCGGGCCATTGATGATTTTGCCCTTCCCTAGAGCCAGAAGCGAGTCCCCGTGTGGGATGGTGCCCATCCTTACAAGATCGTTGCCGTCGCCGACTTCGTTGGTAAGATGCAGCCAGAGCCCAGGCTCGTGATGGATTGCCGATGCGTTTTTTGCGGCCAGTCCGCTATTGGGGAAGTCTTCGACTGCAATCTGAGTGACGTGTTGGACATACTGGAGCGCCGACAGAACCTGGTCGGCTGCGGTCGTGGTGCCGCCGACGGCCTTGATGCCGCGATTCGGAACACCTTTATCCACAGTGGAAAAGGTCAACTTCTCATTGTATTGGTTGAGAAGGAGTCGGTAGTGAAACGGCCCGTTCCCAGCGAAAGGCAGGGCAATCATGTTCCATCCGCGACCCGGTAACCCTGGTATGTTTTTCCATTCGCCGGGAAGCAGAGCGAGATTGCCGA
>JAYSTZ010000587.1:0-19052 GCA_043719365.1 Verrucomicrobiaceae bacterium
CGAACTGAAAAGAGTGCAATTCAGGCTTCTCGCTGCCGAGCGTGAATGCGTAAAAGGTCGTCATGTCAAAAACTGTTCGTTTTGCTCTCATCGGAACCGGCAACATTTCGGGCGTCCACGCGGAAGCCATCCGCGATATCCCCAACGCGGAACTCGTCGCGGCTTACTCGCTCGCGGGCATGAATGCTTTTTGCGAGAAGTGGGCGTGCCCGCCTGCGGAGTCGCTGGAGGCGCTGCTGGCCCGCACGGATGTCGATGCGGTGTGCATCACCACGCCGAGCGGAATGCACGGCGAGGCGGCCATCGCGGCGCTCAATGCCGGGAAGCACGTGCTTTGCGAAAAGCCGATCGAGATTACCGTGGAGAAGATCGACGCGATGCTGGCGGCGGCAAACAAGAGCGGCTGCATTCTTTCCGCCGTATTCCAAAGCCGGTTCGGCGAGGGCGCGCTGGCGGTGAAGCGGGCGGTGGATGCGGGCCGTTTTGGCCGGCTGACGATGTGCAGCGCTTACGTGAAATGGTGGCGGACGCAGGCTTATTACGACAGCGGTGCGTGGCGCGGGACGTGGGAGATCGATGGCGGCGGGGCGCTGATGAATCAGGGCGTTCATGCGATTGATTTGCTCACGTGGTTTGCCGGTGTGCCGTGTGAGGTGAAAGCGAACATCGCGACGCTGGCGCATGATCGCATCGCGGTGGAAGACACGGCGGTGGCCGCGCTGCGATTCCCGAACGGCGCGCTCGGCGTGATCGAGGGTGCGACGAGCACTTATCCCGGCTGGAACAAGCGGGTGGAGATCAGCGGCGATAAAGGGTCGGTCGTTTTGGAGGATGACAATATCAAGTTCTGGCAGTTTGAGCAGGAACTGCCGGAGGACGAAGCAATCCGCAGCGGCAGCGTCGGCGGGGCGAACATCGGCGGTGGCGTGGCAAACCCGCTCGCCATCAGCACCGAGGGACATCGCCGGCAGATCGAGGACCTTTGCAATGCCATCCGCGAGAAACGCCAGCCGGCCATCAGCGGACGCGACGCGCGCAATGCCGTGGCGGTCATCCGCGCGATTTATGAAAGCGCGCAAACCGGCCGGACCGTGACGGTCGCCTGATGCTATGAAGAAGTTCACCGCGGCGCACTATCGGACGGGCGAGACATGGGAGTTCTGCTTGTCCGGGCGACGCGTCGTTTCGCGAAAGCGCGTGCGGGGGAAAACCGAAGCGCTGTTTGGGCCGGGCTTTGTTGATCTCCAGTGCAACGGCTACCAAGGCGTCGATTTCAATCATCCCGACGACACCGCGGAAGTCTGCGCCGAAGCAGTCCGCGCGATGTGGGAGACAGGAGTGGCGCATGTGCTGCCGACGCTCATCACCGCGTCGAAGACGTGGTTTCGGGAGAATATCGAGCAGCTCAACGAAGCGCTCGCGCTCGACCCCGATGTGCGGCGCAGTGTCCCGGGGTATCATTTGGAAGGGCCGTTCATTAGTGCAGTCGATGGCGCTCGCGGGGCGCATCCGGCGGAGGATGTCGCGCCCATTTCTGCGAAGCTCTGGAACGAATTGCAGAGGATCGCCGAAGGGCGGTTCAAGCTCGTCACGCTCGCTCCGGAATTGCGCGGAGCGTGCGCATTCATCGCAAGGCTCCGCGCGGAAAATGTCCTGCCAGCGCTGGGTCACACGCTCGCAACCCATGCGCAAGTCGCCGCTGCTTGCGACGCCGGGGCGATGATGACGACACATCTCGGCAACGGCTGCCCGCAGACGATGCACCGTCATAACAATCCCATTTTCGCGCAACTCGGCGAACCGCGACTCGCCGCAAGCCTGATCGCCGACGGCGCGCATCTCCCGCCGGAAGTCCTGCGTGCGTTCGCCGCCGCTCTCGGCCCGCGCGCTGTGCTGGTCACCGATGCCATGTCCGCCGCCGGCGCACCGCCCGGACGATACAGCATCGGGAAACTCATCATCGACGTCGGAGCCGACGGCGTGGTGCGCCAGCCCGGTTCGCCGAACCTCGCCGGCTCCGCGCTCACGATGGACCGCGCGGTTTTGAACTTCGCAACGCTCGCCAATCTGCCGGTCGCCGATGCATGGGACGCCGCATCGCTGCGTCCATGGGCCTTGCTCAAAGCCGCGGGCGTCGTGAAATCCGCCGAGCCCGGCAGCACCGTGATCCTCTCTGCCGACCGAAAAGTCCTCGCCACGCTACAAGGCTCGCGCGTGCTTTGGGCGTGATTCCATATCGAGGCGGTGTCCGTTCGCGGATAGCACCGTGGTGTGCAGCAGGAAGGGCGGCGGAAGGAATCTCGCCGTCCCTTTTATTCGATGCTCCGCGACGCGATGCACTTTCGCGGTTGAACTTTTCCACGGATGCTCTTTCCTCCCGCGCTCTATGCTCCGTATCCGTGCTTTCCAAGGCCTCGTGCCCGATCCTGCTCAAGTCGCTGAAATTGCCTGTGTGCCGTATGATGTTCTCAACACCGAGGAGGCGCGTGCGCTTGCCGAGGGGAAGCCGAACACGCTCCTCCGCGTGGACCGCGCGGAACTGGAATTGCCAGCGGATACGAACCCTTATTCCGATGCGGTGTATGCACAGGCGAAGAAGAATTTCAAGCGCTTGCAGTCCGTCGGCGCGCTGCGGCGCGAACCGGCACCGGCGATTTATCTCTACCAGCAGCGGATGGGGAACCATGTGCAGACCGGGCTGGCGGCGGTGTGTCATGTCGATGATTACGTCCACGAGCGCGCGGAAAATGCCAAGGCCCACGACATCATCAAGAAGCACGAAAAGACGCGTCAGGACAAGGAAGACGACCGCACAAAACTCATCGGCACCCTGCGCGCGCAGACCGGTCCCGTGTTCCTCACATATCGCGGGCAGCCCGCCATCGACGCGATCATTTCCGCAGAGCAAAAGGGCACGCCGACGTATGATTTTACCGCGCCCGATGGCATTCAGCACACGGTGTGGCGCGTGACGGACGCGGCTACTTTGCAAACGCTGGAAGGCGAATTCGCAAAGCTCCCGGCGGCGTATGTCGCGGACGGGCATCATCGCACGGCGAGCGCCGCGCGTGTAGCGCTGGAGTTGCGCGCGAAGGGCAAAGGCTCGGCGGATTCCGACTGGTTTCTTTGCGTGCTGTTTCCGGGCAATCAACTGCAAATCATGCCGTACAATCGCACGGTGAAAGACTTAAACGGACTGACGAATGCGGACTTCCTCGCAAAGGTGGGCGCTGCATTTTCGCTCGCGCCAGCGACTTCACCGACGCCGAGCCAGCCGGGCGACATCCGCATGTATCTTGATGGCGCGTGGTATGGGCTTTCGTGGAAACCGGCGGCGGACGCGGACCCGATTTCCCGCCTCGACGTGCAGGGGCTCCAGCAACTTCTGCTCGATCCGATTCTCGCCGTGGGCGACCCGCGCACGAGCAAGCGCATCGATTTCATCGGCGGAATCCGCGGCACGGACGAACTCGTGAAACTCGTGGACAGCGGAAAGGCGGCGGTCGCTTTTTCCATGTTTCCCACGACGGTGCAGCAGCTCATGGACATCGCCGACGCGGACCAAATCATGCCGCCGAAAAGCACTTGGTTCGAGCCGAAGCTACGCTCCGGGCTGTTCGTGCATACGTTCTAGCCGGGTACCGTGGCCGAAAACTAAAGCGGGCGCTGCGAGTTGGCGCGAATTTGCACCGCGCAGTATTTGTATGACGGCTGCCTCGAATGCGGGTCGCACTCGGGCGCTGTGAGCCGGTTGACCTGTACGTCGTGCATCGGCATGAACACAGTCCCCGGCGAGATCGTCGCCGTGACGAGCGCGAACGTATCGATCTCGCCGCGTCTGCTGGAAATTTCCACACGCTCTCCATCCGCGATCCCCAGCACGGCGGCGTCCTCTGGATGAATTTCCACGAACGAGCGATGCGAATGCATCTTTAAGAGAATGCCCGATTTCCCCGTGCGCGACCCCGTATGCCACTGTGCTGAAGTCCCGCGGCCTGTGAGCAGGACAAACGGGAACTCCGCATCCGTCCGCTCCGCAGGAGCACGCGGCGTCTCGAAAAGAATCAGCGCCTTCCCGTCGGCGTGGAAGAATCGCCCGTCGCCAAACAGTCGCCGCTCGCGCAACTTCGGCGACGGCTTGTCGTCCACTGCGTACGGCCACTGGATGCCGCCATCCGAATCGAGCTGACGGTAGCCATTGATGCCGGTGATGTCGCACGGTTTGCCGCGCGAGAGCCGTTGCATGATGCGGAAAACAGCCTCCGGCGACGACCATTCGCTGAACTGCGCAGCCACGCCACAGTACTCCGCGACGAGCCGCAGGATGTTGAAATCGCTCATCGCCTCGCCCGGCGCCCGGCGCACTTTTTTCGCGAGGCCAATCCGCCGCTCGCTGTTGATAAACGTGCCGTCTTTCTCGCCCCAGCCCGCCGCTGGGAAATAGATGTGCGCTAACTGCGCAGTCTCCGTGGTCGGATACATGTCCTGCACGACCAGCAACTCCAGCCCGCTCAGCGCACGCTGAAGTTCATCGGAAGAACCCCAAGAATGCAGGCTGTTCGTGGCGATCACCCACAGCGCCTTGATGCGCCCCTCGCGCACGCCAGCGATGATTTGATCGTAAGCGAGCGAGTTCCTCTCCGGCATCACACCCGGCTCCATTCCGTAAATCCCGGCGACGTCGGAGCGATCTGTCGGATTCAGGAAATCGCGCCCGCACGGAAGTCCGCTCGCGTGCGCAAAGAGCCGCGAACCCATCGCGTTGCACTGGCCCGTGATGCTATTCGCGCCGGTGCCGGGCTTGCCGATCTGGCCGGTGATGAGCGCCAGCGCGATGATGGCCTGCGCCGTGCGAGTGCTCTCGTGGCTTTGATTCACGCCCATCGTCCACCACCAGGAGACGCGCTTCGTTTTGTCGCCCACGAGCTCCGCAAACTGCCACAACTGATCGGTCTCCAAGCCGGTCGCCGCACACACGCGATCCGTCGTGAACGCCCGCACAAACTCCGCGAACTCCGCGAAACCCGACACATTCTCCGCAATGAATGCGCGGTCTATCCAGCCGCTGCTGATGAGAATATTCGCGAGCCCGTAGAGCAAAGTAAGGTCGCTCTTGGGCGCGATGGCAAAATGCCGGGAGGCCGCCATCGCCGTCTCCGTTGCGCGCGGATCCACCACAAGAATCTCGGGGCTGCGGCGGTTTCGGAGCACCCGCTGCCACATGATGGGATGGGCGATACAAGGATTCGCGCCAACGAAAACAAGCACATCCGATTGCTCGAAATCCGCATACGTGAACGGAGGTGCATCGAATCCGAACGATTGCTTGTATGCGACGTGAGATGTGGCCATGCACTGTCGCGTGTTCGAATCGAGATTCTGGATTCCAAGACCGAGGCGAGCCAGTGCACCGAGAAAGCACATTTCCTCCGTGACGACTTGTCCGGTGCTGAGAATCGCCACGCTGTCTTCTCCGTGCCGCTTCTGGATGTCGCGCAGTTGCGTCGCAAATTTTGTCATCGCTTCGTGCCAGCTCGCCGGTTTTCCGCCGATGAGAGGCGTCGTCCCGCGGTCCTGCGCATCGAGAGGAGTGAGCGCTTCCCAGCCTTTCGGGCACGCCATTCCGAGGTTCACGGGATACTCCGTATCCGGAGAGAGATTTACCGCCGATCCGTCGCGCAGATGAATCTTTAGCCCGCATCCCGTGGAGCAGAATCCGCACACCACTGTAGTTGTCGCATCGGGGGCGAGCTTCGCGGGAAGCTGGCCGAGCCCAAATTCACCGGGCCGGCGGACAAGGTCCGAAGTCAGGGGCCCTTCAAACTGCCGGAAGACGGGGGCGAGATCATCGAGTGAAAATTTCATAGGAGGTTGTGGCTGAAGCTATGTGAATTCATAGACCGGGCATCCGTGGCGCAGCGCACGCGGTGAAGAATGTGTATCGCTCAAGGACACAGCCGGCCAAAGTCGTGAGCAGCGCAAGCGTGGCCCAAAGCGGCGATGTGGAGAGCATCGCGGCGACCGCGAAAATGCTGCTCGCAGCAAAAAGCGAAACCCTCCAGCGAAGCACGCGAGGAAGCATGGTCATCGCCGTCAGCGCTGCACGATGCTCGGGAGCATTCGGCGTGCGTAACGCTCTTGCACACTGCAATTGTTCCGACAGGAAAAGCCAAGTGCGTATCACCGTTGCGGCAGCGGAAAACCCGATTGCAGCCGCAGCTCCCGTCCACGCCAGGATGCACCCGGCGGCTGTCGCACCGAGCAACGCCGTCGTCCCGAAGAACCGGCGGAACGTAATTCCCCGCGCCCATGCGGGGCGCTCCGTGTCGATGTAGATCATCGCGGAGCAATAGACGCCAGCGAGAGCGAGTGCAGCCGTCCCAAGCGAAAGCAGTGGATTTTGAGGCAGCAGTGCAAGCAGCGCCGCCGAGCCCGCATAGGCGCTGAACGCGATAATCTCCCGACTCATCCAGGATTTCCGCCACCCCAACACGGCCCGCCATGCTTTCAGCGGGCGACCGAGATGAGCCACGCTGACTGCGAGCGCAATATTAAGGACCCCAAACGCAACCAGCGGAAGGATCGATACTCCAGCCACGAGATACGCCAAATGCAAACCAGCCGACATTTGAGAAAGCACCAGCATCGCAATCAGCGGCGCGTGTGCGTGCTCCAATCGAAGCGTTCCGCGATCCGCCGATCTCGCATCTTCAGGGACATTGCGCTCTGTGCGAAATTTCGTGGTCGGCTTTGTGTAATCCGAGCGAAACGCACCCGGAACAACGGAGCCGCTAGTGACGACTGCGCTCTTGTTGACCACCTCAATGCGAATGGCCTCATTCGGGCATGCCTGGACGCAAGCGGGCGCTTCGCCCACCGCAAGCCGTCCGTAGCACATGTCGCACTTGCGCACGATGCCGAGACGCTTCGAATACTTGGGCACTTCGTAAGGGCACTTCAGCGTGCAGTACTGGCAGCCGATGCATTGATCGTCCAAGTGCCGCACGATGCCGGTTTCCTCGTCCTTTTCGTAAGCGAGTGTCGGACAGCCGTCCGCGCATGCAGGATCAACGCAGTGATGGCAAGCAGTTGTCACCGTCTGCTGCCACGGAACATCCTCCGTCGCGAGCAGGAGCCCGACGTTCCGCCACGTTTCATCTTCATCGAGCCCATTGAGGGAGTGGCACGCACTGACGCAGGCCTTGCACCCCGTGCATGTATCGAGATTCACCGCAAATGCGTATTGCTCGCCGGGCACGGGCTTGTTGAGCGGAATGAGATCCCGGTAATACTTTTCTTGAATCGGAATCTCGTGCCGTTCGTGCTTCCGCGCGAACCGTTCCACTGCGGTGAGTTGACGTTGCTCGTCGAGCAAGTCGTCGATCAAAGTGCGCGGCGCTGGCTCGATGAGCGCACTCATTCGGCGAAGACTTCCTGAAGTTTCCCCACTTCGTTGCGGGTCGTGAACGCTAGGAAGGTTTCCTTCCCTTCGCGGAGACGCAGATAATTCTTGAGCATCCGGGCGATGAGCGTGGGCAACTCCCTCGCGAGGACGCCAGCGTAGAGCTGACGTCCCACGGCTTGCTGTTTCCCGAATCCACCGCCGACGAAGACGTGGTAGCCTTCCTCTCCGCCGGTCTTCACTCCCATGAGACCGATGTCGCCCATGAAGTGCTGCGCACAGGAATTCGGACAGCCCGTGAAATGGATATTCACCGGTTGGTCGAGCTCGACGTGCTTTTCCAAATGCTTCGTCAACTCCAGCGCGTGCGACTTCGTGTCGGCTTGCGCGAACTTGCAGTAGCGACTCCCGGTGCAAGCGATGATTCCGCTTGCGACATTCGATTGAGCGGTGCCGAGTCCGCACTTCGAGAGCGCTTTTTTCAGCGTCGGCACGAAAGCGTCCGAGACATTGGGGATGATGAAATTCTGCCAGACCGTAAGCCGGATTTCGCCGCTTCCATACAGGTCGGCGAGTTCCGCCACTCGCATCATCTGCTTTGGCGTGATTTGACCGACAGGAATCGTGACACCGACGTAGTTCATACCGGTCTGTTTCTGCGGGAAATCGCCGACGTGGGAATGACTCAGTTCTTGCGAGGCCCATCGAAGTTTCGCCGAATCATACGGCGACTGCGTGAGCTTGAAACCAAGGAGCTTCTCCGTTTCCCCGAGATACTCCGAGAGCGGCATCTTTTCCAAAAGATGCTTGAGCCTAGCCTTCTTCCGATCTCCGCGATTTCCCTTCGCAATGAAGACGCGCACCATCGCCAAGACGACCTTCACCATTTGATCCGGCGGCACCAGAACCCCAGCGTCCCGCGCAAAAGCTTTGTGGCCTGTCGCGCCACCCAGCGCGATTCGGAACGCTACCGGCGTCTCCTCAAACAACGCCGTTCCGCGCTCCACTCGAACCGCCTTCACTCCAATGTCGTTCGTGTCTTCAACCGCGCCAATCAAACCGCCGCCATCGACAGCGATATTGAATTTCCGCGGAAGATCGTAGAATGCGCGATCGTTAAGGATGCGCGCCCCCAGTTCCTCGACGTATGGACGCACGTCTATCAACTCCACGGGATCGATTCCGGCAGTCGGGTTTGCGGTGAGATTGCGAATGTTGTCGGCTCCCGCGCCGCGTGTGTGCAGGCCCACCGACTGGATCCGCCGAAGAACCTCCGGAGCGTCTTTCGGCTGGATGAGTCGGATTTGGAAATTCGCACGCGTCGTGATCTGGACGTAGCCAGAAGTCAGTTCGTCAGCGACCTTCGCTATTTCGCGGAACTGATGCGTGGAAAGAAATCCACCGGGAATTCTGAGCCGCGCCATGTAGGCGTCTTTGATTGGCGTCAGGAAAAAAAGTCCGTTCCATTTGAAGCGGAAGATTTCCTCCTTGTCGGGAACCTTGTTCCCTACGGCGTTCTCCACGATCTGACCGTATGCTTCCAGCGGATGCAGCTCGCGCTTCACGCGCTCTTCAAAGATGAGATCGTCCAGCGATGGCGGAGCTTCTTTCGCGACCGGTGCGGCATCGGAGAACCGCATTCCCCGCTGAGCCACGCCTGCGAAAAAACCTGCAAGATACTCCTTCTGTTCGCCAGTAAAAGGCCCGCCGCCGTTTGATGTTGTGAGCGTTCCCATACTAGTAAACATCGCGTTGGTAGCGCTTGTCCGATTTCAACTTGGCGACATACGCAGCGGCCTCGTCACTTGATTTCCCGCCGACGATCTCGACGACCTTGTGCAGGGCGGCATCCACATCTTTCGCCATGCGTGAGGCGTCGCCGCAGACGTAGAAGTGAGCGCCCGACTCCAGCCACTCCCATAGCTCCGATGCCTGCTCGGCCATGCGATGCTGAACGTAGATTTTCTCTGCTTGATCGCGACTGAAAGCAAGGTCGAGGCGTGCGAGTTGCCCGTCTTTGAGCCATTGCGTGAGCGTGTCTTCGTAGAGAAAGTCCGTGCTCTTTCGTTGATCGCCAAAGAACAGCCAGTTCTTCCCTCGCGCGCCGAGTGCGATGCGTTCCTCCACAAATGCGCGAAACGGAGCGATGCCCGTGCCTGGGCCGACCATAATGATTGGAGTGTCCCCGCTGGATGGAAGTTTGAACCCGTGAGACGGCTGGACAAAGACCGGAACTTCGCTCGCGCGGTCGGCTAGGAAAGTCGAGCACACACCGCCTCGTGCAAGGCCGTGCGCCTCGTAGCGGACGATTCCCACGGTGAGGTGAACTTCCCCCGGATGCGCTTTCGGTGACGAAGATATCGAGTAAAGTCGCGGTGCCATTTTCCGCAGGAGCGGGATAATCTCGGACGGCTTTAGCGGATCGGATGATTCCGAAAGGACATCTGCAACCTCCCGGCCATAGAGCCATGTCTTTAGCGCAGCCTTGTCCGCAAACGTCCGCCCGAATTCCGGACCCCGATCTGCTATTGCTGTGAGCAATTCGTTAGTGGGCTTGGTGATGTCGAAATGCTTGCTCAACGCAAGGCGGAGAGGGATCTCCGAAGGGCCGACCAGCACGGCCTCTTCGCCGTCGCATCCGAGAGCACCAAGAACGCTGTCCACGACCAGTGGTGAGTTCGTTGGAAAGATGCCGAGCGCATCGCCGACCTCATACTCCAATCCGCTGTCGCCCAAAGTCATCTCGAAGTGGCGGACTTCCTTTTGCGATTTGCTGGACGTCAGCAGAAGGTTTGTTCGGAGCTTGGCGGAATACGGGTTCTTTCGGCTGTATCCGGTTTCTTCGGGGTCGGGATCAATTGCAGCGAGTGCCGGCAGTGCGCTTGTTGCCGTGCCTTTGAGGGCGCTCAGTGCAACATTGGTCCACTCGCCCGCTGGCGCTTCGTAGTCGATGTCGCAATCGCGGCGGTCCACGGCACGCTTCGCGCCGAGTGCCTCCATGCGCTCGTCGCACTTCTTTCCGAATTCGCAGAACGCAGGATAGTTTTTGTCGCCGAGCGCCAGCACTCCGTATCGCAAATGCTCCAGACGCGGCGCAGACTCCGATGCGAGCCATCCCCAAAACGCCTGCGCATTATCCGGCGGCTCGCCGTCACCGTAGGTGCTCGTCAACACCAGCACGTTGCTCTCCTTTTCCCAAGCAACAGATTCATATTTTTCAAGGCACACGACCTTCGGTGCAAAACCGCGCTTTTCCGCTTCCTTCGCTGTCTTTTTAGCAAGGGTTTCAGCGGTTCCTGTCTGGCTTCCGTAGAGAACGAGGAGCGGCTCTTTCGGTTCGGCAACAGCGGTGCCGGATATGCCGGAGAACATTCCTGCGAGGAACCCGTTGAGCCATTGGCGTTGCTCGGCTGTGAATGGTGCGGTGTCAGGTATGTGTGGAATATTGCTCATCGATTTCGACTGAACGTCCACCGGTGTCGGCGGTGCGCTCAGCCGCCATTAGCGGAGCTTGTGCCAAAGCACTGAATGCACGGCATCTTTACCTATCATCGTTTTCATTGATTCAATGAACTCCGCTCATGGTGGGCCAGGACATCGGCACAACCGAATTCGGAACTGGCTGTCTATCGATGAATGACTAGCGCTACGGCTCGGCAAATCTGTTCAGGAAGTCCGGAGACAGGCGCGGCGAAGTGTTCCCTTTTGCTCACGTTGCACGGTTTTCGTGCCGGACCCAAATTCAACATCTCCTCGAGATCAAAACCGTCGTGGTGGGACTACGAAGCTCGCGAAGGACGCGAAGGAGAGGGCTTCATTTCTGTGCCATCTTCGCGTTCTTCGTGACCTTCGTAGTCAGTTTGTTTTTGGAAGACGGGCGGTATCATCCGTGCGCGAGAAAACCTTGGTAGCGACGGCGTCGCCCAGTCTATTGACGCTCTTCGCAGCCGGGCGACTAGCCGCCCATCCACTCTTTGGCGCGCTGGAAGAAACCTTTTTCTCCCGAGCTATCGTCACCCATTAGGATAGAATACTCTTCGAGTTTCTTCCGCTGCTCGGCATTCAGTTTTTGAGGAACTGCAATGACGAGTCGGGCGAGGATATCACCGCGGCTGTTGCTGTTGTTCACCGACGGCATCCCTTTGCCGCGCACCTTGAAGACGCTGCCGCTTTGAGTGCCGGCGGGCACCTTGAGATCCATACCTCCATCGAGTGTCGGGATCTTGATGTCGCCGCCGAGAGCAGCCGTGGTAAAATTCACGGGCACTTCGCAATAAAGATTTTCACCTTCGCGTTCAAATAGCTCGTGTTCCTTGACGTGGATGACGACATAGAGGTCCCCCCGAGGGCCGCCCCGAATGCCCGCTTCGCCATTCCCGGCGATGCGCATTTTTGAGCCGTCATCGACACCGGCGGGGATTTTGAATTTGATCCGCCCGGTCGTCTCTGCGCGGCCTTCGCCACGGCACTTTGCGCACGGGCGCTCTACGGTCTGTCCTGTGCCCCGGCAGCGCGGGCACGTTTGCGAAACCTGGAAAAAACCGCGACTGCTCACGACCTGCCCACGCCCGCCGCATGTCCCGCAACTGACGACTTTCGAACCCGATTCCGCGCCGGAGCCTTTACATCCGCCACATGCTTCGAGCTTGGTGACTTCGATTTCTTTTTCTACGCCGCTCGCCGATTCTTCGAGCGTGATTTGCATGTCATAGCGAAGGTCGCTCCCACGTTGTTTGCTCTCGCGCTCGCCGCCACGTCCGCCGCCTCCGCCGCCGAAAAACTGCTCGAAGATGCCGCCCATCCCTGCATTCCCGCCGCCGCCGCCGAAGACCTCTTTGAAGATGTCGAAAGGATCATGCGCTGCGGCGCGCCCGCCGCCACCGCCCTGGGAAAATGCTGCATGGCCGAACCGATCAAATGCCGCCCGTTTATCGGGGTCGCTCAGAACATCATACGCCTCGCCAAGCTCTTTAAAGTTTTCCTCAGCCTGTGCGTCTCCCGGGTTTTTGTCCGGGTGAAATTTCACCGCGAGTTTTCGGTAGGCCTTTTTCAGGTCCTCCGCACTGACATCACGCTGCACACCCAGAACTTCGTAGTAGTCTCGCTTCGCTGCCATCATACGCCCTTCCCTTTGCTCACCACGACCATCGCGGGGCGAAGCAGCCGGTCACGCACTTTGTAGCCCTTGCGCATCTGGCGGATGATTTTGCCCTCTTCCACCTCCGCGTTTTCCTCCTGGCCCACGGCTTCGTGAACATTCGGGTCAAAAACAGTCCCCACCGCATCCACCACTTCCACACCTGCGTTGGACATGAACTCTTTGAGCTGCCGCTCGATCATTTCCATGCCGAACGCGATGGGCGACTTCGGGTCGCCCTTGCGCACTTCGATCATGCCGAATTCGAAGTTATCCATCACCGGTAGCAAATCCTCCAGCACTCCGAGCTTGGCGCGCTTGATGTCGTCGTCGCGCTCGCGGGCGACGCGTTTGCGGTAGTTCTCCAAATCGGCTTGGTTCCGCGCTGCGAGATCCTTCCACTTCGCGGCCTCCGCCTGCGCTTGGGCAAGCGGGTCGATCAATTCTGGTTCCTTGGTTTCTTCGGTTTGTGCGTTCTCGGTATCTGTCATTTTTTCCTTATTGCTATCAATGTAATGTCGTCGTGCTGCGGATGGTCTCCCATGAATGCACGCACTTCCTCCGCCACCCGGCGGACGATGGCTGCGGCTCCTTGCGGAGCGCTCGCTTGAATTGCGCGCTTCATGGCTTCCATTCCGAATTCTTCTCCGGCCCGGTTGAGCGCTTCGGTGACGCCGTCTGTGTAGAACACGAGGCAATCTCCCGGCTCAAGCGTTACGGAAAAATCAACCGTTACCCTATTGAATGCCCTGCCGCTGTCAATGCCCACGGCCATTCCCGGCGGCTTGATAACCTCGGTGCTACCGTCCTTCGTCCGGAAAACCAGCGGCGCATCGTGCCCGGCGCGAACGAGCTTCAGCGTGCTTTCGCGCCGATCCAGAACGGCGTATGCCATCGAAATGAACATGTCCTCTTTAATATCCGGATAGATCTGCGCATTGAGCTTCCGCATCACTTCCGCAGGCGACTCGCTGGCCGGTGCAAGAACACGAAGGGCGCTACGGCACATGGCCATGAGCAGTGCGGCGGGGATGCCCTTTCCGCTCACATCGGCGATGACGACGCCGAGTCTGTCCGCATCGCATGGAACGTAGTCAAAATAATCACCGCTTAGATACCGTGCGGGAAGGTTGGTACCGGATATTTCAAAACCGTCGAAATTCGGCTCCTCGGATGGCAGCAGAATGCGTTGGACATCGTTTGCGGTGGCGAGATCCTTTTCGATCTGGCGCTTTTCGGCAGCCTCGTGGTGAAGAATCGCATCCCAAAGAGAGAAGGCCGACTGCTCGGCCAAAGCCTTGAAAGTTTGGAGCTGAGCGGGTGTGAACGGCTCCTGCTGGTCGTCTCTCGCGATTGCAAGCACTCCCATATTCACCCCGGCGTAGGTGAGGTGAGTGAGAAAAGCGCTCGCTCCCGCCTTGCTTCCCGCCTTCGCAAGCCGCAGATCCTCGCCGCTCAAAAAAAGCGCATCTTTTGCAGCGAATACAGCTCCGAGCAGCCCGTCGCCGACTTTCACTGCGGTGAGCTTTAGCTGGCTATGCACCGAGCCTGTACCGCCCGCAGGAAGCTCCACAAACGGCACGCACAGCGCGGAAACGAAAGCCGGACGAAGCTGCAACCCCGACTTGTCCAGAAGATAGAGCGCGCCACCTTTTGCCTCAAGAATCCGCAGAGCTCCCTCGACGATGCTCCCGTGCAAATCACCGGGGCGGGACTCATGCGTCAACGCCTCGCCGAGGTTGTGCAGGAAATCGAATACGCGCCGCTCCTCGACCTGGATCTTCACTTTCTCCCGCTGCACATCACGGATAATCCTCTGCTGCCTCCGAAACACCCACAAGCTCCAGCAGAGCAAAGAGGCGAACGCGAGACCCAGCAGGATTTCGTTATACATCGGCTATTGGGCCTGCTGCCCGTATTGGCCAAACATCGCGTCGAGAGTGGTCAGCAGGCCGGTCAGCGCATCGCGGTAGCGGCCTGCCGGAACAGTTTCGAGCTCCGTGCGAGCTTCTCCGATCATCCGACGTCCCGTGGCAGCCGCGCTTTTCAAAGCACCGGTCTTCACCGCTTTGTTGACCAACGTACCGACCGCCTCGTCGGTCCCGCTCAAGATGATCTGGCAAATCGCATCGCGCTCTTCGGAGTCAGTATTTTGCAAAAGATAGAGAATTGGGAGCGTCAACTTGCCCTTGCGTAGGTCGCTGCCGAGCGTCTTCCCTGCCCGTTCTTCGTCACCCGCCAAGTCCACGACATCGTCGTAAATCTGATACGCCGTTCCCAGCCGCATGCCGAAAACCCGCAGCGCAGTAATCACCGCCGGAGCCGCGCCATTGATAAACCCGCCGAGCTCCGTCGCCACGGCGAAAAGTGCGCCGGTTTTCATCTCGATGATGCGGTAGTAGTCCGGCACTGAGAGTTTTAAATCGAACCTCCGTTGCGTCTGGATGATCTCGCCGCTGCAAACTTCGCTCGCCGATTCCGCGATGCGCCGCATGACTTCGCTGCTCTGGAAACGGCTGCATTGCTTCAGCGCGTGGGCGAACAAACAATCCCCCAAAAGAACGCTGAGGCTGTTTCCCCATTTCGCATTCGGCGTCGGCTTGCCGCGTCGCGTGTCCGCACTGTCCAGTATATCGTCATGCACAAGCGTCGCAGCGTGGATGAGCTCCACGACCACCGCCAGATCAAGGTGCTCGTTTGTGATATTTCCCGTCGCGCCACCCGCAAGCAGTGCCAGCGCGGGACGCAGCCGCTTTCCGTTGCTCTCGATCGCGTAGGCCACATAGCCCTCGACGGCAGGATCAAAATCGCGGGCCTGTGCCCGAATCCGTTCCTCCACTGCGTAGAGATGGGAATTGATCAACTCGAAGGTAACTTTGAGTGCTTCCTTGTGGTCCACGCTGGGAACGGGGCCCTGCGTCTTGATTTCAGACTTTGTGAAAGTTTTCACAAGCGCACAGTAACCGTGGTTCTCCAGTAAAGTCAAATGACTTGCTCGGACAACCCGAAAAGGTGCCCATTTGTGTGCTCCGACAGCGTCAACCTGCAAAACGCAGTTGGGTCCACGAATGACACGAAAAACACTAAATATCAGGCACTTGCAGCAATCGGAACGCTCACTCTTTGGGTGAACGCTCCTTTTATTCACAGCCCTCTTTTCGTGTGTTTTGTGTACTTCGTGGACGCCCAATTGCGGTTTTCAGCTTTAAAACATGCAGGCGCAAAAAGGCTGCTGCCGCACTGGTGATGAGCGGTGCGGCGGTGGAAGTAAAAACCTGACCGCAACGCTTTTCGCGGCCGCAAGAATTTTTGCAAATGAGGAATCACAACCATCTTCCAAAAACAAAATGACTACGAGGGGCGCGAGGATGAAGCCCGCTTCTTCGCGCCCTTCGTGGTCACCCCCAACATCGGGTCTGATTGTCTTTGCGAGATGGTGCCAAACGCCCCACCCATGGTTGCGCAGCGGCCGGTCCGGCGCTTCGCTGAAAGGCGGCGTTCGGAGTTAAGGCGGGTGCAAGTCTGGTATATCGGAATCGGACGCTCTGCGAAGCTATTCCGATGTCGGGTCAACGCGGAGGATGGCGAAGGTGCCGTCGGTGTAGGTGACGTTGAGGATGGCTCCAGCGCCGTGGTGTTGGCGGGTGACGCCTGCGCTGCCGACGACAGATTTGAGGACGGTGAACGTTCCCACCGTCTTGTTGCCGACGGTCTGGCCTTCGCGGAGGAGCTGGCGGAGGTTGCCGTTGTAGTCGTAGCCGTAAAGGGCCAAGTCGTTTGTGGAGGTGACGGTGCCGGTGGAGCTGCCGAGGGTGGCGGTGAAGAGCGGGCCGGAGAGCGCGGGCATGGCGAGGCTGACGAAGGTTTTCCAATAAACATCTGTCAAGGCTCCGGGCGGGCGCGTGCCTTCGCGGGCAATCAGGGTGAGGGTTCCATCGGATGAGCGGAGCCAGATGCCCTGGTCGGATTGCGTTGGAGTGGATCCTCTCACTTTGCCGACAAAGGCGACGAGATCGTCGTATCCGGGGTAGCCGCCTACTACGGGGTCCCCGAGTAATGAGAAGACGGGAGGAGGTAGATTTGTATCAAAGTGTGGGAAACCCGGAGCGCGGTCGCCTAAGCGCGCTACGGGTGCGAGGTCCACGTTGTCGCCGAAGAAGATGCCTTTGGCATTTGCAATGGTGACTCCGCCCACGCCGGTCTGGAGGGAGCCGAGGAGGGCGAATTTTTCTTCGCCGCCACAGGGCAGGTTAAATTTTGCGAGCGGTCCGACAGTGGAGGGGTAGCCAGTGACAAAGGAGACGAGTGCGTTGTTTCTCTCAACGAGAATCTGGCGCCCGCTGCTGAGCGTCCAGTGCGCGAGCAGCCGGTTGCCGATAAACGAACGGCCTTGGCCGGGGCTGCCGACGCTGGATTTGAGGAAGCTGAAGGCTTTCAAGGTCTCGCCCGCGTTGAAGTCCGGGTGGGTCTGGCCTTCCCGGAAAATGAGGTAATTATCCACCACATCCCAGCGACAAGCGACTTGGTCTGAGGTCGAGGTGACAGCCGGAATACCGGTGCCGAGCTTGAGCGAAGCGGTGTAATAAACCGTGCCGCTCTGAACGATGGTGGCGCTGGAGAATGCTTTGATCATCGCACCGTTGGTGCCAGGTAGGACGTCGCCTTCGCGGGCGACGACGCGCGTCGTGCCGTCGATGAGTGCACCGATAACTTGATCATTGGCCGTCGTTACTCCGGTGCCAGCGATGGTTGCGAGGAATACGATGCTGCCATCCGGTCCAATGACTGGGTCTTTGAAGGTCTTCCACGTGACGCCCGTCGTTTCTTGCGGGGTGTCGCCCTGCATGACGACGATGCCGAAGTTCGAGTTGATTGTGGCAGCGATACCGGTGTTTCCGCTCGCCGAAGGGCTCCATTTTGCGGTGAAAGCCACTTCGCCGAGTTCGTTGATCGCAGGCGAGCCGAAGCTCGTCCAACGCGCCCCAACCGGGATGCGCGGATTCACTCCTGCATCCGGGAGCGGCCCGTTCCGGCTCGCGATCGGGTGGTATTCAATCGGCTGGGCGCTAGGCAGGGTAGTGAACTGCACTGAATTTCCGGTTGTCGATCCGGCGGATGACGAGGCGTTCGCAACGACGAAATAATCGGCGTCTGCCGCCAGCCCTGTGACGTTAAGAGTCACGATGCTGCTGCTATTTCCGCTTCCTGCATTGACTGTGCCTTGGGTCGCACCGCCGATGAAAAATTCGACGGTCGTCGCCCGGCCATGTGGGTTCACGTCCGCGCGGAGAGTCCCCGAATGTGTGCCAATGTTTGTTGGAGCCAGTGTAGTGACGCTCGGCGGTGTGCCAGGGGTGGTGAACTGAACTACGCCGCCGTTGGTTGAGCCGTCCGAGTTGGTGGCGATGGCAGTGCTGGAGTAGGTGGTCGAGGCAGTGAGGTCGGTCACGGGGAAACTCACGGTGGTCGTGGCGTTTCCGCTGCCCGCGTCCACGCTGCCTTTGCTCACTCCGCCGATGAAGAATTCCACGCTGGTGGCTTTGCCGTGCGGATTCACGCTGGCGCGGAGGGTGGCGGTGGTTTGCGTCACGCCTGCCGGCGCGAGCGTGGTGATTTCGGCTCCATTGCTTACCAAGATGTAGTAATTGAAGTTTTGCCCCTGATAGAAATTGGGTGCGCCGAATGTTGAAGGCAAACTGTCTGAGAACGGAAGAAACCGATAGGCGATTTGATTCGTTGTAGCTAAATCTCCGCCTACGCTGGCATCGCTGTTATAGACGGCCATAATCCAGTAATGGCCGGGAGACAGGGTCGCGCCTGCCAGCGGCGGAGTTTCAATACGGCCCAGTCGGTCGAAGGTGAAGCTGGCTGTTTGCGCTACCAATGCACCTGGTGAACCTCCCACATCCCGATACAGGCCAAATTTTGCTTGAGGGCCTGTGGCGCGAACATCAACGCCGAAGGAAGTTAGCGTGGACTGGCTCATCACTTGAATACGACTGCCCAAGAGATAGTTCGCCGAAACGGTAGCGTTTTGCGGCAGCGAGTCGAAGTTCCCTACTGGTGTAACATTCGAACAGAGGCCGCTGAGAAATATGTCGAACGGGGTTTCGTCCGCGTCGTTGCTGACGATGTGGATGGCTGCGGTCCGGGCTCCAAGGGCACTTGGGGTAAAGCGGACAACGAAAGTAGTCGTGGCTCCAGCGGCGACGCTTGCGGAGGGCGGTGTGGCGACGGTGAAGTCCGCCGCATCTCCCGCATCAATGCTCACCGCAAGCCCAGTGAGGTCCGCCGTGCCGGAATTGCGGATGGTAAAAGTTTGGTTGGTGAATGAACCAGGCAGTACCGTGCCTAAATTTACCGTTGAAACTCCGTCAGTCAGGTTCGTGCCCGCTGGTTGCTCCACGGCGATTTCCGGCATGGGCGTCACACTGGCGTCAATTCGTACATCGTCAATGGCCCAGTGGTCCAATCCACTACCACTGTGGCTGAGTTGGCGCCAGCGGAAGCGCG
>JAYSTZ010000588.1:0-7203 GCA_043719365.1 Verrucomicrobiaceae bacterium
TGATTCTGGCTTTGTTCTGGGGGTTCTGGCAATGGGCGGTGGCACAACTCCAGACCTGGCGCGGGCATTAGGGCTGTGCCGGTCGTGAGGCGATGGGAAGCTGCCCGGTCTATTGGCTGTGACTTGTGATTTGTGAATAGTGATTTGTCGCACGCGTGGAAGCCCGCTCAGTCGTTTGCGATGATTCACGATTCATCTCAATGCGACCTATGCCTTCAAGCCCAGCCCGACGACTTCGCGGAGATACTTGATGGAGCGCTCGATTTCGCCTTTTTGGTAAGCCTGCTCGGCGACTTTCTTGTCGGTGCCGTCCGGAGCTTTGAATCCGGGGATTGATTTTCCGCGTTTGGCCATCGCTTCGAACTTGGCGAAGGACTCTGGCCGCTTGTCGTAGTTCTTCCAAAAGTCATCTTTCCTCGTCGCGAACCCGCGTGAGAAGCCGGAGATGGTCTCGATTTGGATCGGCACCGCGGGGCAAAGTTCGAGCCAGCGCGTGGCGAGGCGTTTCCAGTCCATCTGGCCTTCACCGCACGCGGTCCATGCGACGCTCTGGCCTTCGGGCGTTTCCCAAATCATATCGTCGCGGAGACTGGAACAAATGGTGACAGGTCCCAGAACTTCGAAGGCTTCATGCGGATCTTCGAGCGTCCATGCGGCGTTCCCGGAATCGAAGTTCGCGCCGACGAACTCGCGTCCGGCTTCTTCGATGAGGTCCCGAAGTTCCCATGAGTGCATATCTCCGGCGTGGTTCTCAATGGCGACTTTGATTCCCGCGTCGGTCGCCGCGTTTTTGCATGCCTTGAGGACTTTCACGGTGTCAGCCATCCGGGCGCGGATGCCGCCTTCCGTCTGGCGGTCGTTTGCAGCGCCGAGGACGACGCGGTAAACAGGGGAGCCGAGCGCTTTTGCCACACGGATACCGAGGCGCAGATGCTCCTCCGCAGTGCCGTGGTTGTTTTTGAATGACTTGCTCGTCGGGCAAATGCTCCAGCCGCCGGCGTAGAGTTCGATGCCCATGTCGTCGGCCTTTTTTTTCACTTCGCGAAGCGCGGCATCTTCGAGCGAATCGTAGCTGTCGAGGTCGCTGATGAAGAGCGTGTCGCACTTCATCGTTGCCGCGAAATCAAGCAATGCCGGTGCTTTCCAGCCCATCGCCCGCACTGAGAAATTATCGTAGCCGACCTTGATATTCGGTTTTGTGCCCTGTGCAAAGAGCGGGGAAGCGGTGGCTGCGGCGAGTGTGGTGATGAACGTGCGACGTGTCTGCATGGAGCGGATTTGCCGGATTCTTGCGCTTGTGAGAAGAACTTTCACGTTATCGCTTGCTCTACGGGGCGGGAATGCGGAAATCTGCGCGCTTCATTCACCGGTTATCGGTCACTACTTTTACCATTTCATTTCAATGCCAATCACTGCCAAAGGACTCGAAGGAATCATCGCAAACTCCACCCGCCTCTCAGACGTGCTCGGCGACATCGGGCAGCTGATCTACGCCGGATACGACATCGACGAGCTGGCCGGAAAAGTCTCGTTTGAAGAAATCGTCCATCTCCTGTGGTTTGGCGAACTGCCGAACGCCCACCAACTTGGAGTCCTCACCGGTCATCTCCGGAACGCCCGTGAACTTCCGCAGGGCATCATCGACTTCCTGAAATCAGCGCCCGCGACTGCAAATCCGATGGATGTCATTCGCACCGCAGTCTCGATGCTCGGCCTCTACGACTCCCATCGCGACGACACTTCCGTGGATCGCAATCGCGAGCGCGCCGTGAGCATTACTGCCCGCATCGGCGTCATGGCCGGTTACTACCATCGCGCCCGGCAGGGCAAGGATCTCCCGCCCATCCGCAAGGATCTCGGCGAGGCTGCTCACTTCCTCTATTTGCTGAATGGCGAGGCACCCACGAAAGAGGCCGCCGATACTCTTGACGTCGCATACGTCCTGCACGCCGACCACGGGATGAACGCCAGCACCTTCAGCGCCCGTGTCACCGTCGCCACGCTCAGCGACATGTTTTCCGCAATCACCAGCGCCATCGGCACCCTCAAAGGACCGCTCCACGGCGGCGCAAACGAAGGCGTCATCCACATGCTCGAAGAGATCGGCACCGAGGCCAACGTCGATGCGTGGGTCGAAGACGCGCTTGCGCAGAAAAAGAAAATCATGGGCATCGGGCACCGCGTTTACAAAGTCCTCGACCCTCGTGCGCCGCATCTCCGCAACATGGCCGTGAAACTCACCGAGCAACTCGGCGAGCAGAAATGGATTCGCATGTCCGAGCGCATCGCCACCATCATGCGGGAGCGCAAGGGGCTCAATGCAAACGTCGATTTCTACAGCGCCACGGTCTATTACAGCCTCGGCATCCCCACCGACATGTTCACGCCGATCTTCGCCATCTCGCGCACTGCGGGCTGGACGGCGCACGTCCTGGAGCAGCTCGCCGACAACCGCCTCTACCGCCCCCTCAGCGAATACGTCGGACCCGCCGTCGGCAAAAAGGTGATCCCCATCGCCGACCGGAAGTAGCCTTTGAGCGCCTCGCTCAAGGTCAACGAAATCTACCAGTCCATCCAGGGCGAAAGCTCGTGGGCCGGCTGGCCATGCGTCTTCATCCGGCTTACAGCGTGCGATCTGCGCTGCACGTATTGCGACACCGAGTACGCGTTTTACGACGGCAAGAAACGCCTCGTCTCCGAAATCCTCGCGGAAGTTCTCGCGCTCGATTGCCCGATGGTCGAAGTCACCGGCGGCGAGCCGCTCCTTCAAAAGAACGTCCTGCCGCTCATGACACAGCTCTGCGATGCAGGGAAGACCGTGCTCATCGAGACCAGCGGCGCGCACGACATCAGCAAGATTGATTCGCGGGTCCACCGCATCATGGACCTCAAGACGCCGTCCTCCGGCGAATGTGCGCGCAATTTGTGGAGCAACATCGAGCACCTCGAAAAGCGGGACGAAGTGAAGTTCGTCATCGGCAGCCGCGAAGACTACGAATGGTCCCGCGAACAAGTCCGCGTGCATCGCCTCCACGAGCGCTGCGGCTGCGTGCTCTTCTCGCCCATCTTCGGCAAAATCGACCCTCGCGAAATCGTGGACTGGATTGTCGCCGACAAACTGCCCGTCCGCTTCCAGCTCCAGATGCACAAATTCATCTGGCCGCCGCTCCAGCGCGGCGTTTGATTACGCCAGAATCCCTTTCACCACGCTCCCGTGTACGTCCGTCAGCCGGTATTGGCGGCCTTGGAAGCGGAACGTCAGACGCTCGTGGTCGATGCCGAGCAAGTGCATCACCGTCGCCTGGAAATCGTGGACGTGCACCGGATTCTCCACCGCGTTGTAGGCGAAATCGTCCGTCGCTCCGTACGTGATGCCCGGCTTGATTCCACCGCCCGCCATCCAAATTGTGAACCCATACGGATGATGATCGCGGCCCCACTGCTTGCGGTCCGCGATTTCGCCCTGGATGAACGGCGTGCGTCCAAATTCGCCCGCCCAAATTACCAGCGTATCGTCGAGTAGGCCGCGCTGCTTCAAATCCTTCACCAGCGCCGCCGCCGGCTGGTCCGTATCGCGGCATTGGATCTCAAACTGCGTCGAAAGATTACGGTGATGATCCCATCCGGCGTGAAACATCTGCACAAAGCGCACGCCCCGCTCCACCAGACGCCGCGCCATCAGACAGTTATTCGCGAACGAGCCCTGCCGGTTTACATCCGGGCCGTAGCTCTCCATCACCGACTTCGGCTCTTTCGAGAAATCCGTCAGCTCCGGCACGCTGGCCTGCATCCGGTAAGCCATCTCGTATTGCGAAATGCGCGTCGCGATTTCCGGGTCGGCAAACTCCGCATAGTGCTTCTCGTTCAGCTTCGCCATGTCATCCAGCAGCCCCCGCCGCACCTCGCGCGACATCCCGTCCGGGTTCGATAGATACAGCACCGGGTCCCCGCCGCCGCGGAATCGCGTGCCCTGAAACTTCGACGGCAAAAACCCGCTCGCCCAATAAAAGTCGTAGAAGATCTGCCCGCACGTCGCCTCCTTGTCCCGCGAAGTCATCACCACAAACGACGGCAGATCCTGCG
Source organism: Verrucomicrobiaceae bacterium (assembly GCA_043719365.1). GTDB lineage: Bacteria > Verrucomicrobiota > Verrucomicrobiia > Chthoniobacterales > Chthoniobacteraceae > SXWH01. The sequence goes on from JAYSTZ010000588.1 coordinate 4,084, forward strand.
TCTCGCTCCCCAGCCCGTAAGTCGTCCACGCCCCCATGCTCGGACGCCCCGGCATCTCCGAGCCCGTCAGGAAAAACGAGATCGCCGGTGCGTGGTTCACCGCCCCCGTGTGCATGGATTTCACAAACGCGATATCGTCCACGATCGACGCCGTGTGCGGCAGATACTCGCTCGCCCACGCCCCCGCCTTCCCATGCTGCGCAAACTTCACAAACGGCGGCAGCACCAGCTTCTTCGCGCCCTGTGTCATTGTGGATTGACGCTGGTTTTTGTGGATGCTCTCCGGGATTTCCTTGCCGCGCCACTTCTCCAGCTCCGGCTTGTAATCGAACATATCCACATGCGGCGGCCCGCCGTTCTGGAGCAGATAGATCACGCGCTTCGCCTTCGGAGCAAAATGAGGAATCCCCGGCAGCCCGCCCGCCGCATCAGCGTGCGGCTCCAGCAGGGAAGCCAGCGCCGTCGTGCCGATGCCCACGGCACTCTTCGAGAAAAACTGCCGACGCGTGAGATAAGCCGCGCGTTCCTGTTGTGGAGTCATGCCAGGCAATCTCTCACCCGACGCGAATCTTGGCCAAATAAAACGCACCGCCGCCCTACCCGTCCGGTCGGGAGCTCCGCAATGCCACCCGAATCAGACCTCCCTCCGCCAGCGAACCCGCGTAAAGGAGCGGCGAATTTCCCGATCAATCGGGACCGACCTGCAAACGCGAAGCGCACATCAAAAAGGCGTGGCGGAGGAGGAAGGATCAGGCGCTTCGCGCAACGAAGGTCGGCGAATAAATTCGCCGCTCCTTTACGCCTTTCCTCGTCGGTTCATCCCTCTCACCGGTTCAATCCCTGACGTCACCCGGGCTCCGCCCCATAGTCGCTAACTTAACCAAAAAATAAAAACGTTTGCCCGAGACGCTCCCGAGCGTCGGAGTGCGAAAGCAGTCCACGACTTTAGTCGGCGGGACGTCCGCGGGCGTGAGCGGGTAGGCTTTCACGGGCGACGTCTCCTTGCATTAGAGTCGCTGTTTCTCTTTCCCAAGGTTCTACCGACTCAAGTCGGGGACTACTTTTGCTTTCTCCCGCTCGCAGCGCCTTCGTCCGCTCAGACGCGCCCTTCCGAGATAAAATCGGTCTCTTTTTACTTGAGTTAGCGCTTATGGGGGCAGCCCCGGCCCCGCTATCCCGCCGCGGCGAAGAGGGGAGCGGCCCCGATTGTTTCTCTCTTTCGGTTTGGAAAAGCGCAGCCGAAATTGTCTTGCCACGTCATCACTCAATGCCATGCTCGGCTACGATCTGATGAGCGTGTTTATCTCCATACATTTGATGGTCGTCTTGGCTTCCCTAAGAACCGCCAAAGACTAGGGGGCGCTCCAGAACTGTCATTTCTGAATCCAATCCACTAAACTATACGAGTATGGCACTTAAAAAAACCTACACCAAAATTGACGTCCAGGCTGCGCTCGATCTCGCAGAAGGACACAAGTTCAGCAGTTTCACCTCGATATGGGGCGGCAATGACTCGCACTTCAAGACGAAGGAGCACAAGGATAAGGAAGGCAAGGTGCGGGCGACTACGACGGTTTACGCGCCGGGTGCCGAGGCGGAGAAGATCTCGGATGACGTCGGCCATACGAAGCGGAACCATGTCAAGGGACACCAGGAGTCGGCGTATGTCGGAACGAAGTCGCGCTTTGACGATCTCAATGCATGCCTTGGGGCCACGGTCGAGGTGCTGAATTCCGTCAAAGGGCAGACTGCGCTTCAAAGTATGGACGATGATGAGGCCATCCGGGACCGGAAGATCCGCTGCGATCTCACGGGCGACTGGTACGGGGATGCCGGCGATGGCGTCAAAAAGAAGATCAAGGATGTGACATTGATCGTGATGCGCCTGGGTACCGACACGCTCTGGCTGCACACGAGCTATCCCACTGGCTTTCACTAGCCGCGCGGCGGCAAATCAGAGCGGGAACTTCGTGAAGCTCCCGGTCATGAACGTCCAAGTGTTCGCGACTTTCGCGATGCCTTGAGCCTTCGCGTCGGAATAAAGGATGAGGCGATGCCCGTCGCTGTACCACCAGCCGGTGTGGGCGTCGCGGGCGGATGAGCCCCCGGCGTAGATGCATTCGCCGCCGCCGCTGCCGTCGAACGCCGCGTTCTTGACACGGTCCCAAGGAGTCTTGTTTTCCAGCACGGGGGATTCGTGGGCGAAATATTTGAGCTTCACCATTTCCTCGGAATGTTGATTGCAGGCGGCGCTGAGTTTTTCGCCGAGGAGCAGCGGGCGCATCCCGATGACAAAGCGGCGGGCGTTGAGCAGTTCGGCATATTGCACTGCCTCGGGCTTTGCCGTCTTCATCTGCGCGTGGGCGGCGGTGACGAGACGGTTGTATTCGCGCAGCGCAATGAAGGGCTCCATCTCGACAATGAACTCTTCCATTCCAAATGCGGGCTTTTCGGCCTTCGCGAGTGCGCCGATGGGCAGGGCGGCAACGTCGGATTCCTTGCCATCAGCCCAGGCAAGGTCGCGCTGGATTTGCGCGACCAGTGTCACGGACTCCATGACCTGCGCCGCTGCGGAATTGGTGCCGAGCTTCAGCCCGCGCATGACTTTCTCCAACGCCTTCTCCGCCTTTTGGTAGGCGCGGTCCATCTCGTCGAACTTCTTCTTGTCCTTGTGGTGGTCAATTTGAACGATCGTCCGCGCTTCATCGCTCGCAGTCTTCCATTCGCGGAAATCGCGGCGGAGATTCTCGATCGTCGGGTCCGCGGGCTTTGCCATGCGGAGAAGATTGCGCATCCCGGCCGTTGCCGGAGCTTCGAGTTTCGCGAGCGCCGTCTTCACATCCGCACCGGTTGCGGCAGCGCCATCGGCCCGGAGACGGACGACGGATGCGGAGCGCCGTGCGGTGTCGGCCTGCGCGATTTGCAGGAGCGCGGGAGTCCGCTGTGTGGAAGTGAGCGGCCCGCCGAATGGGTTCTCGGCGAGGAGCGTGGTGGTGAGTGCAATGAATCCAAGGAGTCGAAACATGCGCGCATCCATAGCGGGAGGCGATGGACGTGCTCAACTCAATACGAAGAACCCGGAAAACGACGGGTAAAAGCAATTTACAGGACCGGTGCTCA
>JAYSTZ010000589.1:0-7199 GCA_043719365.1 Verrucomicrobiaceae bacterium
TGTGATTAAAAGTGGAATGGAAGCGCGACGCGCGACGGTAGTAGGACAGCCTTCTAGGCTGTCGGAGTGGGATGGGCTTCCAGCCTGTCCAGTTTCCCCCTCGTCCTGCGCAAAGGCCACCGCAAAGGCTCCTGCACGTCGCTCTGGACGGGCTGGAAGCCCCATCCCACCCCGAGTGGCAGGATGCCTGTTCTACTACCAGCAGCATTCCACTTTTAATCACACCCCAGACTTGGAGGGCGGGGAGATTGTCCTGTTTATTTCGGCGGGTTTGCATACCTTAAGCTGAAAGGACGAACTATGAAATCTGACATCACTCGCAGGGCATTTCTCAGGGGCATTGGGGCGGTTGTGGCGCTGCCAATGCTGGAATCGATGGCGGCCACCAGCGCTTTCCCGGTGCGGATGGCGCATCTCTATATGGCGAATGGCGTGCATCCGGAGATGTGGACGCCGAAGGGGACGGGGCGGGAATTTGAGCTGTCGCCGACACTTTCGCCGCTGGCGGGGTTGAAAGACCAGATTGTCGTCCTGAGCGAGCTGTGGAACGCGGCGAGCAATACGGGGGACGGGCACTATGTAAAGACGAGCGGCTATCTCACGAGCAGCACGATTACTCGCACGACGGGCGAGTTGCTGAATAGTAATGGCGTCTCGATGGATCAGGTCGCGGCGGGAAGAATCGGCATCCTGACGGCGCTTCCGTCGATGGAACTGGGGCTGGAGCCGCCGGCGACGGGGGTGGATACGAATGTGGGTTATACGCAGCTTTACGGAGCGCATGTTGCGTGGAGTCAGCCGACGATCCCGCTGGCCAAGGAGATCAACCCGAAGCAGGCGTTTGACCGGATGTTTCGCCCGAAAGTGGCGGCTTCACGGGAGGACTCGGAGCTTGCGGCGAGCCGGGATAAGAGTGTGCTGGACCTCGTCTCGGCGGATGCCAAGCGTCTTCACCAAAAGCTCGGAACGGCAGACCGCGCCAAGCTGGACGAGTATCTGGACAGTGTGCGGGCGGTGGAGCGGCGTATCGAATGGGATGCGAAACGTCAGCGCGAGACGGTGCAGGATGATTCTGCGGCGCGCGCCGCAATCGAGGCGATGCGCCTTCGAATCGACGCGTATAACGACCCGGCGCAGGTGAGCGAGCGCTCCGGCAATCACACGGAGCACGCGAGACTGATGCTCGATTTGATGGCGCTGGCGTTTTGGACGGATACGACGCGCATTTCGACATTCATGTTTGGCAACGCGGTAAGTGGCCGGAGCTTCGGGTTTCTCGGTGCGGGATTTGGCGGGCACCACGAGACTTCGCACCACGAAAACAAGGAGGATAAACTCGCGATGTATCAGCGCATCAATCAATGGCACGTCGAGCAATACGCGTATCTGCTCGAAAAGCTGCGCGGCATTCGGGAAGGCGAGGGGACTTTGCTGGATAACTGCATGATCACGCTCGGCGCGGGAATGCGCGACGGGAATCAACACAATCCAAGGAACCTCCCCATCATCCTCGCAGGCCGCGGAGGCGGAACGATCGCGACTGGCCGGCATATCGCCTATGCGCCGAAAACGCCTCTGGCGAATCTCTGGCAGTCGATGCTCCGCCGCGTGGGGACGCCGGTCGATCGCTTCGCGGACAGCACCGGCGAACTCGCGGGGCTGGACGACGCGGCCTACAAAGGCGCATAAGCTTCCCTCATGGACTGGACCAACTGGACGCCGCGCATCATTGCGAATCTATGCTTCATCGTGGATGACGGGCGGGTGCTGCTCATTCGGAAAAAGCGGGGACTCGGCGCGGGGAAAATCAATGGCCCCGGCGGCAAGCTCGATCTGGGCGAGAGCGCGCACGATTCTGCGGTCCGCGAAGTACAAGAGGAGCTGGGCATCACACCGCTGAATCTGGAGGACCGGGGCGTGTTGTATTTCCAGTTCGCCGATGGGCTGAGTCTTCACTGCACGGTCTTTATTGCGCGGGGTTTTACCGGCGAGCCTATGGAGACGGCGGAGGCGATCCCGCTTTGGTATTCCATTGATGAAGTGCCTTATGGCGAGATGTGGGAGGACGACCAGCACTGGTTGCCGCAAGTCCTGGCGGGTGCGTCGTTCGATGGATGGTTCGAGTTCGACGGGGACAAAATGCTGAGCAAGCGGGTTGAGTTTCGGTAGCTGGCTGATAGATCGTCGCGGGATATGCGAAATACGTCGAGGGCGATTCTTTTATGCGAGTAATCATTGCGGGGTGCGGGTATCTGGGGCTGGCGACCGCGCGGCTGTTGCACGAGGCGAAGTGGGAGGTCATCGGCCTGACGCACACGGAGGAGTCGGCGGCGGCGCTTTCCGGCGAGCCGTTCCGGGTAATGGCGTGCGACATTTCGGATAGGGCATCGGTGGAGCGTTTCGTCGATGCCATGGGGAGGGGGCCCGCTGCGGTTTTGCACTGTGCAAGCTCGGGAAAAGGCGACGCTTCAAAGTATCGCGAGATTTATTTCAATGGCTCGGTGAATCTGGTCGAGGTGCTCGCTCCGTCGCGCTTTGTCTTTTGCGGCAGCACGAGCGTCTATGCGCAGACGGACGGAGATTGGGTGACGGAGGAAAGTGCCGCCGCGCCGTCGAGGGATACGGGGAGGATATTGAGGGAGGCTGAGGATTTTGCGCTCGCTTGCTCCGGCTCCGTCGGACGGCTCGCGGGCATCTACGGGCCGGGACGCTCCGTTCTGCTGCGGAAGTTTTTTTCCGGCGAAGCGACAATCGAGGGCGATGGCCGCCGCTGGGTGAACCAGATCCATCGAGACGATGCCGCGAGCGCGCTCGCATTGCTCGTGGCGACCGCGGAAACCGGCATCTTTAATGTGGCGGACGACTGTCCCGTGCCGCAAATCGAAATTTACGAATGGCTTGCTGCGCGATTTGGCAAGGAGCGCCCGCCATTTGGCCCCGTGAACGAGAACCGCAAACGCGGGGTCACGAACAAGCGGGTGTCGAACGCAAAACTCCGGACGCTCGGGTGGAATCCCCGGTATCCCTCCTTCGCGGAGGCCGTCGCAACGGACCCTGAGCTGGAGAAAAAAGCGCAATAAATCACGAGAGTTATCATTTCCCGCTTGCCGAGAGCGTTTAAGCGGAAAGACTCCCGCCCGAATTTTATTCATAGTATGGTCCTCGATATCGTTAAATACGGCAAATCAGTCCTTCGGGCAAAAGGTGTGAGAATCGACAAGCCCGATGCCACCACGGAGAAGCTCGTCGCCGACATGCTGGAGACGATGGAAGCAGCCAACGGCGTCGGTCTTGCGGCACAGCAAATCGGAATGCCGATCCAGCTTGCAGTCATCGACGTGACCGGCGTGGAAGATCGCCCGAGTACGATGGAGGTGAACGGGAAGGCCGTCATAATCGAAGAGCAGATGCCGCTGATTCTACTGAACCCCGTGCTAGACCTCGGGCCGGAGAAAGAAGACGGCATTGAAGGCTGCCTCAGTTTTCCAGAGGTGACAGGCGAGATTTCCCGCTCCAAGCGCGTGACGGTAAGGGCGCAACGCCTGAATGGCACACCCATGGAGTTTGAAGCGAGCGGCCTGCTTGCCCGCGCGCTTCAGCACGAAGTGGATCATTTGAACGGTATTCTTTTCATTGATCGCATGAATGCCGCTCAGAAAGCCGGCATCGCAGGGCGCCTGAAGCGTCTTCAAAAGGACAACCGGTAAGTCGCGAGAAATTCGCACCTTGTTCCTTGCGTCCGACAGCCGTACGGGCCACGTTCTCAACGAAATTTAATGCCATCAAAGACCGCCGCCGCGACTGTTAACTCACCCAAAAACTATATCCTCGACACAAATGTGTTGATTCACGATCCGGCCTCGCCGTTCCAATTTCAGGACAACGTCGTATGGCTGCCGGTCGAAGTATTTGAGGAACTGGACCGCTTTAAAAGCGAAAGCTCCACCCGTGGTGCCAACGCCCGCGAAGTGCATCGCCGACTCAGCGACAAGTTCCGCACTTCGGAGGATATGAAGCAAGGCGTGAAGCTGGAAAATGGCGGCACCATCCGTGTTTGCTTGAGTCCGACCGCGCGATTCGACGGCAAGGAATGGCAGACCGTCAGCGACTCGCCGAAGTTCAAGCTTCAGCGCCAGCTTTTCCCCGACATGACGGTGCCGGATAACCGCATCATCGCCGCAGCCTGCGCCGTCGCGGATTCGGAGAAAGGGACCGTCATTCTCGTCACAAAGGATCTGAACGTGATGCTCAAGGCCCGTTCGCTCGGACTGGAGGCGGAGGATTACCGCACGGACCGCGTGGAAGACATCGACATCCGCAAGACGATGCGGACGAAAGACGAGGAATACGAGACGCTCGACGTGCCCGGCTACACGGTGCAGGCATTCGCCAGCCAGGAATCGCTCGTCGTCGAGCCCGCCGCCAATTTCCTCGCGAACCACTACGTCCTCGTCCGCAATGAAGAGGAGCCCACGCACGCAATCCCAGCCCGCCACACGGTTGGCGGGGAGCTGCACAAGCTCCGCCGCGACCGCGTCACCATCCGCAACGGACGCTGGCTCACCGCGCTCAATCTCGGCCAGCGCTTCTTCCTCGATGCGCTCTACGACCCAAAGATCACGCTCATCACCGTGTATGGAAAAGCCGGTACCGGAAAGACGCTTCTTTCCGTCGGCGCTGCACTGGAGCAAGTGCAGGTCGGCGACTACGAAAAGATGCTCATCACCCGCGTTATCATGCCCACCGGAAAGGACATCGGATTCCTGCCGGGCGGCATCGCGGAAAAGATGCAGCCATGGGTGCAGCCTGCATTCGATGCACTGGAGCTGTTGCTCACACGCCCCCGAAAGCCGGAGCAGTTTGAGAAAAAGAAGCAGAGCCAGCGCAAAGTCGATGAGCCGCAGCAGCACCAGCATCACGCCCCGCAAAACGGACCGTCCAAGCCCGTCGGTCGTCCGTGGGAGCCGTTCATGGCATCGGGCCAGATCGAAATCGAAGCGATCACGCACATCCGTGGACGCAGTATCCCGAATGCGATTTTCATCGTGGACGAAGCGCAGCAGCTTACTCCGCACGAGGCCAAGACGCTTATCACCCGCATGGGAAAAGGCGCGAAAATGATCCTCATCGGCGACCTCGGGCAGATCGACAATCCTTACGTCGATGCCCACACCAACGGCCTCGTCTATGCCCGCAACCGACTGCAAGGACAGCCCTGGATGGCCCACATCAATCTCTTCAAGGGCGAGCGCAGCGAAATGGCAGAAGTCGCGGCGAATCTGATGTAGTTTGGGTGAGCGTTGGGCAAGAAGTTCGCTGGCACAAATAAAGAGACGCAAGCAGTGGCGAAGGCTGACGCCGGGGAGCGCACGCCTTTATTCCACTTGTAATCACACTCTGCGATCCACCCGCGAGCTTGCGAAACTCACCGCCGAGTGTTCCATGCGCAGCGATTCTCCGGGCGTCTCCTACGGTCGCGCTCCGGCATACTCACCGACGGGGTGTGACCGCTGCGTGATGTAGCTCGCGACAGCGACCAAGGAGGGGGGCCGTCCCGACCCCCTGAGACGCGAAGCGTCTCCCATAAAACGCGATTCCCCCGAGGGAACCACTCCGTGGTTCAGGGGGCCGGGACGGCCTAAGCATTACCCACAAGTCTCGCGAGCGAGAATGGAAGGCCGAAGGTCCGCAAATGTAATAGCCCAGGGTCTGGTTTCTACGGATTCCGCGACGCCGCAACTCGCGAAGTGGTGGAAGGCGGTGGGTAGGGTGGGCGTCCCGCCCGCCGGTTCGGGCATCCTGCTTGAACCATCCGAACGCACGACCGGCACGCGCGCTCGGAAAGGATCGCGGCTCGACTCCACCGGATGCTACGCGGGACGCGCAGCAAGGCGGGCGGGACGCCCACCCTACCCCGCACACGTCGTCATCGATGATGCAGGGAACACGTTTGGCTTTGACCGCCAGAATTGGACCCATTATTGGTGCCTGAGAAAGTGCTGCGCGAGTTCGCGGATCAAGCATACTGGATTCAGGCAATCATCGCTTCCGCCGGATGGTGCTTTGTCCGACGCGGAAAGAAGGTGCTGAAAACGCCAAAGCTCGGCGCGACCGCGACACTCTTCGACGTGGCATTTCTGAAACGTGCAGCGAAGGCGTTTGCAGTGGAGAAGAAGGAGCGCAATTTCGAGGTATTTCTGCACGCGTTTTTGAAGAAGGAAAAACGCACGGTGACTGTGCAGGACGTGATGCCATGCGGATGGAACCGACGAGCACCGCGCTTGCGCAAAGTAGTCAGTCCCGACAGTCGGGATCACCACGTGAAGGTTCGAGTGCGGGTGTCGCTCGCGGTGCGGTCCCGTTTTCTCTTTTCCACGGTTCTACGGCTAAAGCCGCTGACTACTTTACGCGATGATCCCGAGCCGCATCATCACCACATATCGCTCTGCGTATTTGTTCCCGCCTGTGTTTGTGGACTGTATGAAGCGAATGAAGAAGCTGCATCCACGCAGGCTGTCGCAGGCTTACTTCATCCACGCCGCGAGCTGCGGGAGCAGTCGCGACTTGCTCTCCGCACGGAAGCGCACATCTTCCGCCGCGATTGCTGCCGCCTTCATTGCGGTGGGCGGGAGATTGGCCTTCACAAACTCCTCCAGTTCCACTGCACGCGCTTCGTCGGCGAATGCGTGGAAGAGCGATGGCACGTAGCGGTTCGCATCATTGGCCGTCAGCTTTTCCAAAATCGCACCGAGGTTCTTCTGCGCAAATGCCCACGCCAGCTCGGGGAATTCGCCGCCTGCGATGTCGCGGAGAAGGCGCGTGGATTGCCTCGATGGCAGCTCGCCGCTCAGCACGAGCGCCAGCGCTTTCTTGATGAGCGGTTCGCTGCGCGTCGTGACAAGCGCCCGATACAGCTCCGACTTGTGATCCGTCTCGATCGTCGCCTTCGCACGCTCGAGCAATTGCTCCCAAACCTCAGGCGAAGCGAACCTTCCCGCCACGGCCAGAACGGCCCCCCGCAGCGGACCATTCAGCGACTCGGGATTTGCCAGATACTTCGTCAAGCGGTCCTGCGCTTCCGCGCGAAATGTGCCCACGCCCCACGCGCCAAGCGTCTCTATTAATTGCACGCGCAGCGATTCCGCGGCGGGCTCCTCGCCGGGCTTTGCGTCCCAGCCGATTCGCCGTGTGATGGGCTC
>JAYSTZ010000590.1:0-7195 GCA_043719365.1 Verrucomicrobiaceae bacterium
CACCCGACGCTGAGCGAAATCTGGACTTATCCCGCCGAGGAGCTTGCAGGTTAAGAACCAGCGGAATGGCGTCTGTTATTTGTCCTGCCCCGACTCCAAACCGGCGCATCAGGACTTCCCAAAGTGCGGGTTCTCGATGAGGCCGACGATATTCCCGTCGGCATCGAGAAAGCTGGCGACTTTTATCCCGCCGCCGACCTCGGCGATTGGGTCAAAAAGCGTGACTCCTTTCGCTGAGAGGTCCGCGCAAGCTGCGGTCATTTCTTTGACGCCCCAGTAGGCAACGGAGCCTCGTTCCTGACGCTTTGTGGCTGCGATGGGAAGCAGACCGAGTTCGTGACCGGCGATTTCGTATCCGACGTAGAAAGGCTCGTCGAAGTATGGCGGAAGTCCGAGGAGCGCGGAGTAGAACTCCTTCGCGCGGCCCAAGTCTTCCACGTGATAAATGGCGGTGTAGATGCCCAAGATGTGATGTTTCATGATTATTATTCGATTTCCGCCCAGCATTTCTCGACGAGCCCCATGACGAGCCGGAAAGGGGTCGCGGAATACCGTCCGAACTCAGGACGCTTGGTGAGTTTGGCTCGCACCGTCGCAGGGCTGGAGAGGCCGCACAGAAAGCGCGTGAGCTGTCGCGGTGTGCTGAGCGCGGCGATGTCGTCGAAGATGAGCGTGCGGATTTCTTCTTCGTCGTCTTCGGTGAATTGCGGGATTCGCGTGGCAGGTAGCGCAACCGCTGTCGCGGGCGTGCCGGTGCGGCAAAAGTGACAGTGCCCGCAGTTCTCGTCGGCCAATGCTTCGCCGAAATAGCCGAGCAGACGCCGGGTGATGCAGCCGGGCTGTGTGGCGAAATCGAGGATCTGGTTGAGTCGCTGAGTTTCACGGGCTTCGCGCTGGGCGAAAAGCTCGGCAAGGTTTCCTGCAATGATTGCGGGGACGCGATGCGCGGCGTCTCCGCAAAGCCGGAAGCCGTGGCGGAGGCCTGTTGGTTTTTGCGTGATTGCGCCGGTTTCTTCCAGCCATGTGAGTGCCTTTACGATGCGCTCGCGCGGCTCGCCGAGGTGGTTTGCTGCGGGCTCGATTTCGAGCGTGAGATACTTTGGCCCGCGTCTGCCGCAGGCAAAGAGCGCGGCGAGAAACTTCCGGCGGTCGTCGTTCAGGCCGCTGAGAATCACGAGTTCCGGGCGGATAAACTGAATCTGCGTGCTTTGGTAAAACGCGTGCGTGGGGCGCAAGAGTCCGTCCAGTTCGAGATACGTGATGACGGTTTCCACGACGAGCGGGCGGATGTCGGTTTCTTGGCTGAGGTCGTAGCGGCTCACGTCGAACGTCTCTCCCGATCCGAGCATTTTGCGAACGAGCGTCTCGACCGATTCGGGCGTGGGCGTGTCGCCGAGCGTGAAGTTTTCCAGCGGGATTGCGTCGTCCGCGCACGCCAGCAACTCGCACAGCGCAGGCTGCCCGTCGCGGCCCGCTCGCCCGATTTCCTGCTGATAGTTTTCGAGCGTCTTCGGCAGGTTGAAGTGGATGACGCTGCGGATGTCCGCTTTGTCGATGCCCATGCCGAACGCAATGGTGGCGACGATGATTTCGCTGCCGCCCTGCATAAACGCATTTTGCACGGCTTCACGGTCGGCGGCGTCCATCCCGGCGTGATAAGCCCGCGCTGCGAGCCCGGCGGAGGCGAGGTAGTCGGCGACATCCTCAGCGGTTTTCTGGAAGGTGACATACACCACGGCGGGGCGCACTTTCGGGCTGGCGAGCCGCTTTGCCAGAACGCTGTATCGATCTTCGGCGGCAGTCGGCGTGATTCGGAGATGGAGGTTTTTCCGGCGGAAGGAAGTCTGCACATGCCGCTCGCTGTCGATGTGAAATGCTTTGCAAATATCCCGCGCGACATCCGGTGTCGCGGTGGCGGTGAGTGCGAGCACCGGCTTTAGCGAGAGATCTTCGGCGACGCGGGCAAGGCGCAAATATTCGGGCCGGAAATTGTGCCCCCATTCGGAAATGCAATGCGCTTCATCAATGGCGAAAAGCGAGATTTTTGCACGCCTCACGCGGTCGAGAAATGTTTCGCCGGAAAGGCGCTCGGGCGCGATGTAGAGCAGCTTCAGTTTCCCATCGCGGAAGTCAGCATAGACTTGCTGAGTCTCCTGCGCAGTGAGACTGGAATCGAGTCGCGCCGCTGCGATGCCGCGTTTCTTCAGGGCATCGACTTGGTCCTTCATGAGAGCAATCAGCGGCGAAATGATGAGCGCGGTGCCTTCCATCAGGGCGGCCGGAAGTTGGTAGCAAAGTGACTTGCCCGCCCCGGTGGGAAAAAGCGCGAGCGCCGATTCTCCGGCGAGCAGTGCGCGAACAATGGTTTCTTGGCCCGGACGAAAAGCGTCGTGACCAAAGCGGGTGCGGAGTTCATTTACCAAATCCATGTGACTGCTCTTAGCCGTGCGGAGGGCGGTAGGCAAGGCTCTCGAAGCCATTGGCAAGGGGCCTGCTTGTGTGTAGCATCCATACAAACCATGCCCCGCTTGCTTCCAACGCTGCTCGCTATTCTCGCCATCCCGGCTTTCGCCGCGGACGAGACCTCCGTGCCGTTGAAGCCCTTCCGTAGTGCGCCGCCGCAGAATACCTACACGGTGGTGGCGGGCGACACGCTGTATTCCATCGCCCGCAAATTTGGCCGCGACCCAAAGCTCATCCACTGGCTAAATCGCCTCGGCGACGCCGACGTTTTGCCAGTGGGGAAAGTGCTCTTTATCGGTGACGCGACGGCGACGCGTTGACGCTCAAAGTGGCGGAGGACTACTTCCGTTTGGCCCCCAGATGAGTTTTCTCCCGACGGGCACGACTTCGATTCCGAACTCGTAGTGGCCTTCGATTGCTGCATCCTTGGCGGCGCGGAAGGCTTCGTAGCTCTCGGGATAGACGTAAAAGGCCACATAGACACCCTCCGCTTTGAAGGCCGTGAGGAGGGCTCGGAAGGTGGCGGCGTCATTTGGCAACTGGATGCCTTTTTCGGCGAGCGGGATGCTTTCCTCGGATTCGCCGCCGACGCTTTTCCATGTGATGTTTGTGCGGTCCTTCACTCCGCCCGACTGGTAGATCGGGTAAATGCGCCCGAATTTGCAGATCACCGCCAGCGAGTTGCGGGTTCTCGGGCGCTCCTTAGGGAAGCGCAGTTTGACCGTTTGCTTGCTTTGCTCATCGCGTGCTTGGGCTTCGAGCGCGGCGCGACGTTCCTGCAATCGGGTCGTCTCGGCTTCGGTTGCGACGATGAGGTTGCGGAGTTCAGTTTCGCGGCGCTCCAGCTTTTTGAATTCGTCCGCGAGTTGCTCCCACGCCGCCCCGCCAAGGGTGGCGATGGATGCGGCTTTTTGCGTCACGTCCGATGCGAGTAAAAGGGCGTCTTTCCGTGCTTTGGTGAGCCTTGCCCGCGCTCCTTCGAGTTCTGCGGTGGCTGCGGTGGTGTCGTCTGTGGGCGTATTTTTGACGTGCTTTTGGAGTGCGGCAAGTTCCGCCTCCGCGAAGGCGATGCGCTGTTCGTAGAGCGTGGCCGAAGGCGATGGAGCTTCACCATCGGGCTGCTTTTGGGGCATCAGTGCGACGAGGAGCGCGATGAGGATGATTCCGCCGAACGTGTTGCACATCGTATCCAAAAGGAGGTCCAGACTGTCGGCGGGAGCGAGTGCGCGGCGGCGTTTCATTTGGGTTCCGGTGGGTGTAATTCGATTTCCGCGTTCTCGCCGACGAGGTCGTAGCCGACTCCGAATCCCGCCACACGCCCCGCTTGGACAAACGCATCGAAATCATCTGCCGATGACGGCTTGCCGTAAAATACGAGGTATTGCTTCAGCGGCGCAAACGACCCCAGCGCCGTGCGAAAGTCTGCGATACCACTGCCAGTTTGTTTGTCGCGAATATCGAATCGCTGAATAGACCAACTCCTCGCGCCCAGTTGCACCACGACGGGCTCGCGATTGCTGGCGGATGGTTCCGGGATGAGCCGGAGGACGTTTTTGCGCGCTTGTTCGGCGACTAGTGCGGCTTTTGGTTTTTCTTCACAGCCGTTCGATGCGTCCCGCACTACGCCCAGACCCGCGACACACCGGAAAAAAGCAGCCAAATTACATTACAACCGTCTGTAGAGTGGCGAGCCTCGAAAACTTCGGTGCCTTTAGGAAACCCATAAAAACTCTTGCAAATTACTCTTCGGATCGCTTTAGCGTCCCCGCGTTTGGGAGCACCCGCGCTTCCTCTCTACCGGTGCCAACTCAAACCACTCTTCCACTTTCCACTCCTGCCAAGCCCGCCGCGATCATCATCGCCCAAGGCAAAGTCCTCGACTTCATCGACGGAATCACACAGCGGACCGAAAACCCCGAAGAATACGTCCGGCAGGAAATCGCAAAATCTCTAGTTCGGGAATACCTCTACAAAAAGGCGGACATCTCCGTGGAGTTCAAAATCAAGGTCGGCAGCGCCACCAAGCGCGGCGACCTCGTAATCTTTCCGGCGGGCGACGAGCACACTCAGGAAAACGCGCGAATCATCGTCGAGTGCAAGAAGCAGGACGTGAAGCCTGCGGACAAGAAGGAAGGTGTTTCCCAGCTCCAATGCTATCTCTCCGCATGCCCAAACGCCACGCATGGGATGTGGACGAATGGGCTGGAGCGCACTTGCTACCGCGTCGTCATCAAAGACGGACACCGCACGACCGAGGAAATCCCCGACTTGCCCACATTTGGCCGGGATGAGGACGAAGCAGAGCGCCCACGCTTCGACCAACTCAAACCCGCTACCAGCGATGCGCTGCTCTTCGCCTTCCGCCGCTGCCACAATTACATCTACGGCAACCAAGGCATCCAAAAAGACCAAGCGTTTTGGGAGCTTCTGAAACTCATCTTCTGCAAAATCCACGACGAGCGCAGTGAAGAGATTCGCTTTTACGCTGGACCTGCCGAGCGCCACAGCAGCAACGGCTACCTCAAGGTCAAAGCCCGCGTGGATGCCATCTGGGCGGAGGTCGTGAAGGACTTTGGCACCATCTTCAAAGCCAGCGAAGGCATCGAGCTAAAGCCCGACGTGCTCACCTATCTCGTCACCCAGCTCCAGATGTATTCTTTGCTGGAGAGCGATGTAGATGTGAAAGGCCGCGCCTACGAAGAAATCGTTGGCGACAACCTCAAGGGCGACCGTGGGCAGTTCTTCACCCCGCGCAACATCTGCCAGATGGCCGTCGCCATGCTCGACCCCGGCGAGAACACCCTGATTTTGGACTGCGCATGTGGCACGGGCGGCTTCCTGATCACCGCGATGAACCACGTCTTTGAGAAGATCAAAGCATCCGAACTCAAAAAGTGGAAAAACGACCTCGACCGCGCTTCCGGCCCCATCACCTCCCGTAAAGCAAAGTATGCACAGAAGTATGTTGTCGGCATGGATTTCGACCCCGCCCTCGTCCGCGCCACGAAGATGAACATGGTGATGAACAACGACGGCGCAGGCGGCCTTTACCAAGGCAACTCGCTGGAGAAGCCCGTCGTCTGGAACCCCGACCTCCGCGACCGTTCCTTGCTTGGCAAGGTGGACCTGCTTTTTACCAACCCGCCCTTTGGCTCAAAGATTCCCGTCACCGATACCGCCATCTTGGAGCAGTACGACCTCGGCCACGCATGGAGCTACGACAAGGCCACCGACCACTGGGAAATGCAGGAGAACACCGTGAAATCCCAGCCGCCGGAAATCCTCTTCATCGAGCGTTGCGTGCAATTTCTCAAGCCCGGCGGACGCTGCGCCATCGTCCTGCCCGACGGCATCCTCGGCTCTCCCGGCCTCGGCTATGTGCGCGAGTGGATACTCCGGCAGACGCGCGTGCTTGCCAGCATTGACCTGCACCCGGATGCCTTTCAGCCCCACGTCGGCGTTCAGACCAGCGTGCTCATCTTGCAGCGCAAAGAGCGTCACTTGGTCGAACTGGAAAAGGCGGCGGGCAAGATGAACGACTACGACATTTTCATGGCCGTGGCCGACCACGTCGGCCACGACAAACGCGGCACCCGCACCTACGTCCGCGACCGCCACGGCAACGAAGTCGTTCAGGAAACTGAGCGCGATGTGCTCGAATACGTGGACGGCACAGCCGTGTATAATAAGCAGCGCATCTTCGAGAAAGTGCTCGACGACAATACCCAGCAGATCGCCCAGAACTTCCGCAAATGGCTATCCGAGCAAGACTAGCCGCCCCGGCCCCAAAGCCGCCGGAGACTTGGCCCTTCCACGAAGCGAAATGCACCTCGCTCCCCTCTCATCTCTTATGGAGAGGCGACCGCCGCATGGAGGCGGAGAACTATCTCTCCAGCGGCTACGGGCTGCGAATCGCCATTGAGGAGCGGGCGGTCGGGTGGATGCGGCTGGGGAGTGTCGCGCGGGCCACAATGCCGAATAGAACGAAAGCAACCTTGGTCAGTCCAGAAGACGGAACGCCATTTCTTGCCGCGACTCAAGTATTCGACATTCGCCCAATCTCTCGAAAATGGTTGGC
The DNA here is from genome assembly GCA_043719365.1 of Verrucomicrobiaceae bacterium. Classification (GTDB taxonomy): domain Bacteria; phylum Verrucomicrobiota; class Verrucomicrobiia; order Chthoniobacterales; family Chthoniobacteraceae; genus SXWH01. Next base: position 6,542 of record JAYSTZ010000590.1, read on the forward strand.
GATTGGAAAAATCAGCGGCGGTGAGTCGTTGTTTGTAAAGCCGGGAACAATCCTCATCACACGCTCCGGAAACGTCGGACGTTCCACACTCGCAACGGATGCTCTGAAAGGTGTGCTTGTGTCGGATGACCTCATTCGCGTGGAAGCCCGAGAGCCGGAGCAATCCGGCTGGCTCTACGCCTATCTGCAATCTCCCCAAGCGCGGGCGATGATGAGCGGTGCGCAATACGGAGCCATCATCAAACACCTCGAAGTGCCCCACCTCGAAGCCCTGCCCGTCCCCGTCGTGAAGCCGCAAATCGCCGCCGACTTCCAAACGCGCACCGAGACCATCCTCACCCTCCGCAACCGCGCCCACGCGCTGGCGACGCAGGCAGAGGAACGGTTTGCCACAGCAATAGGACCAGTGAAAAGTCAGCATGAGGAAGACGGGTTTGAAGTGAAGGCATCTGCGCTATTCACTGGTCGTCGCCGCCTTGAGGCCAGCTACCACGCCCCCCATCCCGCCTCAATCTTACGACGCTTTACTACGATGAAGGCAACCGTGATGCCGCTTTCCAGCGTCACTGAAAAAGTCTGGTGGATGAAACGCTTTCGTCGGTTCTACGGTGATGCGGGGATTCCGTATCTCGAGCCAGTCCCTGTCTGACTGGA
>JAYSTZ010000060.1:0-11999 GCA_043719365.1 Verrucomicrobiaceae bacterium
CGACGGACGGGTGCGAGACGAGCGCGCTCTCGACTTCGGCGGTACCGAGCCGGTGGCCGGCCACGTTCAGTACGTCGTCGATACGACCTACGATCCAGAAGTTCCCGTCGTTGTCTCGCCGTGCGCCGTCGCCTGCGAAATACATGCCTTTGACCTCGCTCCAATAAGTCGATTTGTAGCGCGCTTTGTCGCCCCAGATGCCGCGCAGCATCGAGGGCCATGGCTTGCGGATGACGAGCTTGCCGCCCTGATTCGGTCCGAGTTCCTTGCCGTCGTCATCGACGATTGCCGCGTCCACGCCGAAGAACGGCAGCGTCGCGGTTCCCGGTTTGCACGGGGTGCAGCCGGGCAGGGGAGTGATCATGTGGCCGCCGGTTTCCGTCTGCCACCACGTATCGACGATCGGGCAGCGCGAGCCGCCCACGGTCTTATAGTACCACATCCATGCTTCGGGATTGATCACTTCGCCGACGGTGCCGAGAAGGCGCAGTGATGAAAGGTCGTGCTTGGTCACCCACTCGTCGCCCCACTTCATGAATGCCCGGATCGCCGTCGGTGCCGTGTAGAAAACCGACACGCCGTTTTCCTCAATAATCTGCCAAAAACGATCGTTTTCCGGCCAGTTCGGCGCACCTTCGAACATCAGCGAAGTCGCACCCATGGCGAGCGGCCCATAGACGAGATACGAGTGCCCGGTGACCCATCCGACATCGGCGGTACACCAATAAACATCCTCTTCGCGAAGGTCGAAGACGTACTTGCACGTCATGTAAGCGTGCAGAAGATATCCAGCCGTCGTGTGAAGGATGCCCTTCGGCTTGCCCGTCGATCCGCTCGTATAAAGGATGAAGAGCGGCGTCTCGGAATCCAACTGCGCAGCGGGGCAATCGGAATCGACGTATTCCAACTCGCGGTGCCACCAGACATCGCGGCCTTCTTCGACATGCACTTCCTGTCCGGTGCGCTTGAAAACAATCACGCGCTTTACCGGCGTGTCGTTGCCTTTCAGCGCGTCGTCCACGTTCTTTTTCAAGGGGACCACTGCGCCGCGACGATAGCCGCCGTCGGCGGTGACTACGATGGTTGAACCGCTGTCGATGACGCGGTCCTTGATGCTCTCAGCGCTAAACCCGCCGAACACCACCGAGTGCATCGCGCCGATGCGCGCGCACGCCAGCATCGCGATCGCCGCCTCCGGAACCATCGGCATATAAATAATCACCCGCGACCCTTTCTTCGCTCCGTTGCGGAGAAGCACATTTGCAAACCGGCATACTTCGCGATGGAGCTGCAAGTAGGTAAGCGTGCGCTTTTCCCCCGTCGGCTCGCCCTGCCAGATGATCGCGGCTTTGTTTTGCCGCGGCGTGCCGAGGTGCCGGTCGAGGCAGTTTTCCGCGACATTGATTTTTCCGCCGACAAACCACTTTGCATCCGGGCACTTCCACTGGAGCACATCGGTCCACTTCTTTTGCCAGACGAGTTCCTCCGCCTCACGTGCGAAGAATTTCTCTGGTTTCTTCACGCTCTCCTCCCACATCGACTTGTACTGCGCCATTGAGCTGATGCGGGCCTTTTTTGAAAACTCCTTGGACGGATTAAAGACGCGGTTCTCGACGAGAGTGGATTCGATATTCTTGCTCATGGATGTTGGAGAATGACGAATGACGAATTCCGAATGCTCAACGCAAGCGTGCTTTTGATCATTCGTCATGGGACGCGTCCTCTCCAAAGTGACAAAAGTGAAATCCTGCCTTGCGCCTTGCACTGCGCGGCCATCTGCATAACTTGCGCGCGGCAATGTCCCAACAGCAAAGTATCGAAGCAGCAAGGGCGCGAATTCAGCGCCTGGTAGAAGAGATCTCGGCTCTCGCAAAGTCGGAAATGCGGTCTGAAGAGTTTTACACGCAGTTCCTTCAGCGTGCCGTCGCGGCATGCGATGGAAAAGGTGGGGCTATCTGGCTGGTGGGACAGAAGACTGCGGACGGAAAACACGAGCTGCAACTCGCTGCCGAGGTCGATATCGCGTCCTCGCTTTTCCAGACGGATGAGCAGCAGCGGGGCGTGCTCCTTCGTTCGGTGGGTGAAGTCGTGCAGACCAAGAAGCCGCTGGTTTTGTCCGCAGACTCGCAGGAGCAGCCACAGCCGCAAGCGCCCGGATCGCTCCAGGCCCAGCTCTCGCAAATGGGCGGGCAGCAGCAGCAACAGCAGCCTTCGCCGAATCGGACGGCTTATCCATTTATCCATGTGCCGCTGTTTTTGAAGGAGCAGATCCTTGGAGTACTCCAAGTGTGGCTACAGCCGTATGTCACGCGTGAGAACTATGCGGAGTTTGCGACTTTTCTGGCCCAGCTCGCGGCGCATGTGGAGACGCATCTGCAATCGCGCCAAGTTGGCAATCTCGTCGTGGAGACCCAGCGTTTGCAGCATTTGCTGAAGTTTTCGACCGACCTTGCGGGCTCTCTCGACCCGGTGGAAGTCGCGCGGCTGGTGGTGAACTATTCGCGCGACCTGCTCGGCAGCGAACGTTGCGCGGTGCTGCGGTTGCGCGGGACGGGCTGGGAAATGATGGCGATTTCCGGCCAAGAAGTAGTCGAGAAAAGGAGCACTATGGTGAAGACCATGACCGCCTTCATTGACGCTCATACCCCGCGTGAACCGATGCCGGTGGTAGTGCCCGAGGGGCAGGCACCGCAACTCGGCCCCTGGGTGATTGCGCTGAGCCGCAAGGAGCTTTTGGCGCTGGCGGAGCCGGGAACGGTGCCTGCGCCAGAGCGGGCATTGCTCGTCCACCCTCGCGGGACGACGGAAATCGCTGACACCGCTTATTTTGAGAACAGCCAGGTCGCGGCGGCGCTGATTGTGCAGATTTTGGACGCCGACAAAAAGGTGATTGGTGCGCTCCTTGCCGAGAGCACTGCGGAGGCTGCGTATGACATGCAGCCCGGTGCCAAGCAGCTCCCGCCAAGCCACCGTCTTGGCGAATGGCTGGGAACGACGACCGGCCGCGCGATGCGAGGAGCGATGGATTACCACGATTTGCCGGGCCTTTTTGCGTCGAAGCGGCTTCGTGAGGTGAAGCGCTCGCTTACCGGCAGCCAGCGGGTTTGGAATACGTTTAAGCTCATCGCGTGGACGGCGCTCATAGGAGGCGTTTTGCTCTTCCCATGGATGGAAGAGGTCGAGAGCGACTGCACCCTCGTGCCGCGCAAACGCGTGCAGGTCGTGCCCGAAGTGCGCGGTCGAGTGGAGCGCGTTTTTGTGAAGGAGGGCGACCATGTGAAGGCGGGTCAGGAGCTAGGGAAAATCGACACCCGCCAGATTGATTCGGATCTGGAAGGCGTCCGGAAGCAGAAGCTGAGCGCCATCTTGGAAGCGCAGGCCCAGCGTGGCAACGGGCGCGAGGCCGAGGCCCAGATTGCGGATAAACGTTCCGAGGCTTACGGCATTCAGGAGGCGAAATTGCTCGCCGACATCGCGGCGGCGACGCTGCGCAGCCCGATGGACGGCGTCGTGATGACGAAGGACATCGAGCTCCGTCAGGGCGTATTTATGGAGGCCGGGAGCGAGTTTGCGGTCGTGGGAACGATGGAAGCTTGGGACATGCTCATCCATTTGAACGAAAAACAAATCGGACGTGTCGAAGCCATCCATGCCGACAAGGGAACGGTGCCTGTGGATTACATCCTCTACAGCCACAACACGTATGAACTCAGTGCGCCATTTAAGGATCGCAGCCAGCTCAGCCAGCTCGCGTATCCGCACGAGAGGGAGAGCGCGATGAAAGAAAACGCCTTCATTCTGACCCTTCCGAATGTGGAGCTGCCGGCGGAAATCCGCGGTGCCATGCGGCCCGACCTCACCGGACGTGCCAGCATCAAGCTCGGGAGAAAGCCGCTCGTGCTCATCTGGACGAGAAACATTTCGCAATGGTTCCGGCTCAAGTGGATTTGGTAATCCGTCGCTCTCTACTTTTCATGAAAATCTGTTTTGCCCTTTCAGCCGCGTTTTTATCCAGTCTGCCGCTTTTCGCCGAGCCGGTGAGTGGTCTCGTTGGCCCAAATGCTACCGTGCAGGTGAGCTCCACCGTGCCGATGGAAATCATCAAGGAAATGCTCGTGGAGGAAGGTTCTAAGGTGACGAAGGATCAAAAAATCGTGCAGCTCCGAAATGACCGGGAGCAAATGGATGTACGTATTTCGGAAAAGGCAATCGAGCTGAAGCAGTTCATCGCACGCGGCCACGATAGGCTTTTTCAGGAAAAGATGGGCAGCGAAGAAAAGGCGCTGGAGGCCAAGACGGACCTCGAGCTTTCGCGCATCCAGATGGAGGCCAAAAAGCTCGCGCTGGAAGAGAAGACGATCCTTTCGCCCATCAACGGCATCGTGGTGAAAAAATATAAGCAGACCGGTGAAATGGCCACGCAGCAGACGCCGCTCGTGGACATCATCGACATTGATACGGTCGATGTGACTTTCTTCGTGAAGGCCACTGTGCGTAAGACGGTCGAGGAAGGTCAGGCCATCAAGGTGAAAATCGAAGAGCTTGATGGTGCGGAGTTTGAGGGGAAGGTGAACTTCGTGGACCCACGTAACGACGCTGCGAGCGGCCTAGTGCGGGTGAAAGTGAAGATCGAAAACAAAGACCACCGTATCAAAGCGGGCATGAAGGGACTCGCGGAGTTCGGAAAATAAATGGCTGCAGTCGCCGTCAAAGAAGCAGAACTGGCAAAGCCGGTGTCGCAGCAGGAGAATGTCGTCCTGCCGCAGCTTCGTAATGATTTGGTGATCAACAAGCAGATGTTTGAGGGTCGCAGCTACTACGTCGTAAAAGACCCGATCTCGCTTCAGTATTTCCGGCTTACTGCGGAAGATTACGACCTCGCGATCCTCTTCGATGGCAAGCGCACGTTTGGCCAGATCCGCGAAGCATGGGTGCGCGCGCACCGGCACCTACCGCTCGATTATACGCCGGAGGAATTGAACGAGCGTGTACTGAAATTTGCGAACGATTTGGCGATGCTCCAGTTCCTCGCCATCCAGGGCCAGCGAACGAAAGCGCGCATGGATGCGGCAAAAAAGCAGAAGAAAAAGAAAGGCGGACTCTACGCACTCGCCAACAACATTTTCTTCTTCCGCAAGTCGTTGTATGACCCGGATCGGCTCTTCGGGCGCATGGCGAAATCGGTCGGGTGGATTTGGACGAAAACGACTTTCTGGGTTTCATGGGCGATCATCGCGCTTGGAGCGGCTGTCTTCCTTTACAGCGCGGAGGGACTGGACCACGCGCTCGCGAATCTCTTTAATTGGAACAACCTCGCGCTGATGTGGGTGACGACCATCGTGCTGAAAAGCGTCCACGAGCTCGGACACGGGATGACGTGCAAACACTTTGGCGGCGAGGTCCACGAGATCGGCTTTATGAGCATGGTGTTCACGCCATACTTTTTCGTGAACGTGTCGGACGCATGGACGATGCCCGACCGTCGGCACCGGATGCTTGTTTCCTTTGCGGGGATCTACGTGGAGCTTGTGTTTGCGGCCTTTGCCACGTTCCTGTGGGCGGTCGTGCAGCCGGGATGGTTCAAGGACTTCCTCTTCAACATCATCGTCATTGCCAGCGTCAGCACGCTCATTTTCAACGCGAATCCGCTGATGCGGTTCGACGGCTACTACATCATGATTGACGCCATTGAGACGCCAAACTTGCAGCAGAAAAGCCGCGCGCTCGTGCAGACGAAAGTGACGAGCCTGCTCTTTGGTGCCTCGTCGAAAGTGGACACCATGTCGCGGATGCCGATGCCGAAAAAGCGGCTGTGGCTGTTTTACACTTACGCGGTGCTCTCGTGGCTCTACGGTTACTACGTCATTTACAAGCTCATCGCCTTTATGGAACCGCATCTTCAGCCGCTGGGGCTCGAAGGACTTTCCGATTGGTTCGCGTTCCTTGCTTTGACGGGCTGGGTCGTCGTGCCACTATGGCATTTCGTGCAACAACTCCATTTGACTAAAGAAGATATAAAACCCGGCGGACGCTGGCGTAGAATTGCCATCGTATTTGGCATCCCGATGGTCGCTTTTTTGGCGTTCTGCTTCGTGCCGGTGAAAACGGAGGTGAAGCGTTACAGCGCCGTGGAAGTTGCCAATCCGCAAGTCGTCCGCCCCGAGACAGTCGGCTTCATTAAGAGTGTGCTGGTGAAAGAGGGAGAGCTTGTGGAGCCGGGACAGATTCTCGCCGAACTGGAAAACCGTGACCTTCGGCAGGAACTGGCGACCGCTGAAATCACTTTGCAAGACTATGACCTGCGCGTCCGGGTTGCGCTTGGTGTGGAACGGGCCGACGAGATGAAGCAGTTTGAAGCAATGCGTGACGGAGCAAGGATTCGGCACGAGAAAGCACGCCGCGACGTTGCCCAGCTCACGCTTCGATCGAAGATTTCCGGAGTCGTGCTCAATCGCGACCTCAGCTCGAAAGTGGGGCAGCTTCTTCGTCCGCCAAATGACACGCTCTGCGAAATCGCCCCGCAAAATCCGATGCAAATCAAAATCCCGCTCAGCGAGCAGGAGGTCCGCGAAGTCGCGCCCGGCCAGCGCGTCACGCTCCTTGCGGATGCATTCCCCGCACGGAAGTTCGAGGGCGTCGTCCGAGGCCAGCCAACACAGCTCGACGAGCACAATTTCCCCATCGCATTCAGCAAGCAACGCGGCGGCGACGTGCCAACGGTGCCCGATGGCACAGGCCGCGAAAGACTGCTCCAGCACACTTATGTTGTCACCGTCGAGGTCCAAAACCCCGAAAACCTGCTGCGCTACGGGATGACCGCGCGCGCAAAAATAGAGACTGGCAGACGCCCATTCGGGAAGATCGTTCTCCAGTGGATGGTGGACCTTATTAGCCTTGACTATCGTTTCTGATGCTTCTCCGCCGCTGGTGTATTCCACTCATCTCTATCGCAGTGCCTGCGCTCTTCGCAGCCGACGAAACCGCGCCCGAGCTCCGGGCCACGCCGCCCCCGCTCGCTGAGGGCGGGCCTGGTCAAATCGATGCGCCACCGCCGCCTCCCTCCGCCGCTTCGGAAATCGGAGGAGCGCCAATCCCTCCCCCGAAGCCGATGACGGAAAAGCCGCCGCAGAAACCCTCGGCGATTGATTACTTTGGAAAGGGAACGAGGGTCGAAGTGATCACTCTCCAGCAGGCCATCCAGCAGGCTCTAAAAAACAATCTCGACGCTAAAATTGAGGAGATAGGAATCTCCATTGAGAACGCCCGCGTGAAAAACGCCTACGGTGAATTCGATCCCGTTTTCAGTTTTAGCGCGCAGCGCCAACGAATCAAGACGCCGGACGCTACGGACAACATCCGCAATGCAGATTCGTTGCTCCGGTTGCAAGACGTCGCCCTCGCCACGCAGGTCGTAAATGGAGGAATCGCCGCGTTCAATTCCACACAGGTTGGCGTCGCCAATTTCCTGGCGCAGCTCGACAGCCGCATTCAGGCCATTTCAAACCAGGGCGTCCTAAACTTCGCACTGCCGCGGCTCAACTACCAGCCGCAGCTCGCAAGCCCCATCGTTCCGCCAACATTCTCAAGCGACATCGTTACATTCACCCAGGATGTGGATTCCGCAGAGGCGGGCATCCGCGCCCGGACCCCGATCGGGACGGTGTTTGGAGTGACGGTGCGCGGAAATAAGACGCGACTTTCTTTTGTGGGTGACACCCGCGACGTCCTGCCCACTTACGGTGCCAGCGCCACGCTAGAGTTCCGCCAGCCATTGCTCAAGGACGCGGGGCTGAATGCGGGTATGGCCGACATCCGCATCTCGCGGAAAAATCGGGAGGCGCAGGAGATGACGTGGAAGTTTCGCATCGAAGTCGCGCTCCAGGGCGTGGCCGCAAATTACTACGACATGGTGCAGGCGTTCGCGGACTTGGAGAACAAAGGCGACGCCATCAACGCCGACTTGAAGCTATACGCTTTCAGCCAGCGTCGCGAGCAAATGGGATTTTTCTCGCCGTATGAAGTCGGTCAGGCGGAGGTGCAACTCCGGCAGGATCGCGCGGCTCTTTATCGTGCAATATCATTCGTCCTTGATCGCCAGATTCTCCTGAAAAGCCAGACGCTGCCGCAGTTCGACGCCAACGATTCCCGCGTCCTCTTGCCCGAGATGATCGCCCCGCTCGCCGTGCCAAAGCTGGACCGCGATGCGCTGTTGCGGACTGCGTTTTCAAAGCGCTCGGACTATAAAGCGCTCATCATCGCAGCCGAGAGCGAAGACGTGCGGCTGAAGTTCGCGAAGAATCAGGCGTGGCCTCAGCTCGATGTCGTCGGCAGTTACGGGTACTCGGGGCTGGATAGGGACTTCGCGAATGCCGTCGATCGTTTGGCTGAAGGCGATGCACCTGCGTGGCAGCTCGGGATCAACGGTTCGGTGCCACTCGGCGGCATCCAGGGCAGGGCGCAAATCGACGCGGCAAAAGCGCGGAAGGTTCAGGCCATCACCCGGCTCAAGCAAGCCGAACTACAAATCGGACTTTCGGTGCAGCGTTCCATCCAAACCATCCTCAACGCCCAGCAGGCGCTCCTCGCGGGCAAGGCCACGACAAACGCAGCGCGGCAACTCGTGCTCGTAGGATTGAAGCGCATGGAGGCCGGGCAGCTCTCGAACTTCGAGCTGATTCAACAGCAGACGCGTCTCTACGAAGTCCGCTCCATTGAGCTCCAGTATCAGGCGGCGCTCAACAAGGCCATCACCGAGCTATGGCTCGCAACCGGCACCGTGCTCGACAATTTGGGTGTCGTTTACGAAGACACCGTCGATGAGCGAAAGCTCTGGGAGCGCGTCACCCAGCCGCCGCCGCTCGCGAAGCCATACCTCGAAAAAGCAGGCCCTCCCGATTCTGCGAAGCCGGACGAAAAGCTGCCTGCGCCGCCGCGCTCATCGTCGAAGTCCGCCCCGAAGAGTGAAACGAAGTCCGGTAATTCGGCATCGTCAAAAGCCCTGCTCTTCGGCCCACGGAAGCGGCCTTGGGAAAAGTAAAAAGCGGGTCTCTGCGCTCTATGCGAATCGTATTTTTCGGCACCGGTGACATCGCTTTACCCAGCTTCCGCTGGTTGCTCGACCACTATGAAGTCGTCGCGCTCGTCACCCAGCCCGACAAACCCGCAGGACGAAAAATGGAACTCACGCCGCCGCGCATCAAAGTCGAAGCACAAGCGCGGGGAGTCGAAGTTTTCCAGCCGCTGAAAATGCGCGCGCCCGATGCCGTGGCGCATGTTCAGGCGTATGGTGCCGACGTGATTGTCGTCATGGCGTATGGGCAGATTTTACCGAAGGGCGTGCTCGATGCCGCGACGGTCGCGTGCCTGAATCTCCACGCTTCCCTCCTCCCGCGCTGGCGTGGTGCCGCGCCGATTCAGGCTGTCATTGAAGCGGGCGACGCGACCACGGGAATCACCGTCATGTATATGGACGAAGGTCTCGACACCGGCGACATGCTGCTCATTCGCGAAGTCCGCATCGGCGAAAACGAGACCGGTGGCGAACTCCACGATCGGCTCGGCCTCGAAGCTGCCGGTGCGATGGCCATGTCGCTCGCGCTGCTCGAACGCGGCGAAGCGCCACGAATCCCGCAGCCCGCAGAAGGCGTTACTTACGCGGGAAAACTTACGCGCGAGCATGGCGAGCTGGACTTCACTGCGGGCCGCGCCGCCGTCCATCGTCGTATCCGCGCCATGAACCCGTGGCCCGCCGCCGCCACGAAAGTCGGCCCGCTGCGGCTCAAAGTTTTCGCAGCCTACGTGAGCGATGAGCGCGGTGAACCGGGCGTCGTCATGCCGTCGAGCGATGGATTGTGGGTAGGGACGGGCGATGGTTCCGTGCTCATCACCGACCTCCAGCTCGAAGGCAAAAAACGGATGGAAGCGCGCGAATTTCTGCGCGGACACCCCATCGCCGCAGGGACGAAACTCGGATGAAAGCGCAGCGTAAACTAGATGACCTCGTCTTCCGGCTCCGCGCATGCACGCGCTGTCCGAAAATGCACCGCCCCGCAGTCAGTGGAGGCGCAGTCCTTTCCAAGATAATGAGCGTCGGACAAGCCCCCGGCGTGAAAGAACCCGTCGCCGGACGCCCCTTCGCCTGGACCGCCGGGAAGACCTTGTTCGGCTGGTTCACGAAGAGCTGTGGATGGACCGAAGCGCAATTCCGCGAACGCGTGTACATGGCCGCCGTCGCGCGATGCTTCCCTGGGAAAACAAACGCCGGGGGAGACCGTGTGCCCGACCCCGGCGAGATCGCACAATGCGCAAGCTGGCTCGCCGAGGAAATCGAGCTGCTCAAGCCCGCCCTCGTCATCCCCATCGGCAAACTCGCCATTCTACAGTTCATGAGTTTCGACAAACTCACCGACGTCATCGGCGGACAGTTCGAGGTGAAAAAACACGGACACCGGTTCGACGTCATCCCGCTCCCGCACCCGAGCGGCGCATCCCCGTGGCACCGCATGGAGCCCGGCAAGTCGCTCCTCGATCGCGCCCTCGCCCGCATTTCCGCGCACCCGGCCTGGCCGAAGATCGTCTGATCAGAAAATCGGCGTATCGGTCACTTTTATTCCTGACACCACGGCACTTGCGGCTAAAGTTCCGGTCTCACCTCGCAACTCACTTAAACGAAAGGACACACTACTATGGGACTCATGGACTTCATCAAAGGCGAACTGATCGAAATCATCGAATGGACCGATGACTCGCGCGACACGCTCTCCTTCCGCTGGCCGGATCAGGACAAAGAAATCAAAAACGGCGCGCAGCTCATCGTCCGCGAATCCCAGTGCGCGCAGTTCGTTTACCTCGGACAATTTGCCGACACATTCGGCGCGGGAAAGCACACGCTCGCCACGCAAAACATCCCCGTCATGTCCACCATCGCGGGATGGAAATACGGCTTCAACTCCCCGTATAAAGCCGACGTCTATTACCTCAACACCCGCCTCTTCACCGGCAACAAATGGGGCACGAGCAACCCCGTCATGCTGCGCGATACCGACTTCGGCATCGTCCGCGTCCGCGCGTTCGGCACGTTCGATTTCAAAATCGTCGATCCCAAAGTCTTCCTCAAAGAAGTCGCCGGCAGCGACAACCATTTCCGCCTCGACGAATTTGCCGACACCATGCGCTCCCGCATCGTCAGCCTCTTTAGCGAAGCACTTGGAAAAGCCAAAGTCCCCGTCCTCGATCTCGCCGCGCGTTACAGCGAAGTCGGAGACGCCATCCTCCCCATCATCAATGCTGCGTGCGTGCCAAAATACGGCATCGAGTTCGCCAGCTTCATTCTCGAAAACGTCAGCGTCCCACCGGAGGTCGAGCAAGCCATCGACAAGCGAAGCAGCATGGCCGCAGTCGGAAATCTCAACGACTACGTCAAATTCCAAATGGCTGAAGGCATGGGCAAAGGCACCGGCGGCGGACCCGGCGGAGCAGCCGCCGAGATGGCCATGGGCTTTGGCATGGCGCAACAAATGATGAATCAACCCGGTGGACTTTTCGCCCAAGGCACCCCGGCAGCCGCCGGAGCCGCACCAGCCGCGGCGCCCGTTGCCGCAGCCCCGGCAGGCCCGCAGATGTTGAATCCCGCGCAAGTCGCCCAACAACTCGGAGTCGCCGAAGCAGACGTCGTCGCCACCCTCGAAACCGGCGAACTCAAAGGCAAAAAAATCGGCACCCAGTGGCGCGTTTCGCAAGACGCGTTGAACGAATTCCTGAAGAGCTAAGATGGCCGACGCCTCCGGCGGGTCGAGCATGGTCGAACTCCGAAAAGTGACGAAACGCTTTGGCGATTTTGTCGCTGTGGAGGATGTGTCGCTGGATATCAGGCAGGGGGAATTTATTACGCTGCTGGGGCCTTCGGGGTGCGGTAAGACGACGATTTTGCGGATGATTTCGGGCTTCGAATTCCCTACGGAGGGCACGGTGCTGCTGGACGGGGTGGATGTGACGGAGGT
>JAYSTZ010000591.1:0-7188 GCA_043719365.1 Verrucomicrobiaceae bacterium
GTTTTTGCAAGTTCGGAGTCTTCCGAAAGCGTTTCCCTCGCTTTTAGGCCCTGTTCCAGTGCTCTCTTTTGATCTCCCACATGGTCCGTGTAGATGCCAGCCAATTGTTTCCGCGCGGGAGCGAATGAAGGAGTTGAGGCGACGATATTCTCGTAAATCTGCCTAGCCTCCGGAACTTGACCTCGTTGTTCATGAATGAGGCCGGATACCATCAAGGCGGGCAGAAAGGTCGGCCGTTCTTTGAGTAACTGTTGAACGTGTGCTTCGGCATCAGTTCGCTTCTCCGGCGTTTTCGAAAGAGCGATCATCGCTAGAAATAATTGCCCTTCCTTATTCTGTTCAGCGCTTAAGGCTGTGCTGTGGACGGTGTTCGCGGCCCCGACTGGCGGGGAGGGTGATGCGACGGCTCTGCCCATGACTTCCTCGGCCTCGTTCACCCGGCCGTTGGCGTACACGGACTGTGCCAGGCTGAACAGGACTTCCTGATTGTCTGGCTGCTTCCGGGCGCTCTCTTTTAAAAGATCGGAGGCCCATTGATGGTCACCGCTCTCGTCCGCGAGCCTGCCGAGAAGAAAAGCCGCATCGAAATCTTCCGGGGCGAGTTTTCTTGCCTCTTTAGCCAGCGCGAGTGCCTGCTGCGGGTTTTTCAACTTGGTTGCGAAAAGTCGGGCGGTCCGAAAGGCTAGAGGGGCACTTTTCGGGTTTATTTTGCGTGCCTCTTCGTATAATTGTCGCGCTTTGTCTGCATCACCGGCTTGCTCGTAAATTCGGCCGAGGAGAAAGACGCTCGGCAGATCATCCGGCTTCTCTTGAATCGTGGCGAGAAGGTTACTGATGGTCGCAGGATCGGCGGCGTCCGACGTTCGATTGAGCATATCCAATCGCTTCTGCGCCTCAGCGCGGTCCGGGAATTCGGCTTCCAGGCTCAGCGCTTTCTTGAAAACGGCGATCGCTGGGCCCTCCTGTCCAGTCATATAATAGGCCATACCGAGGTGAAATTGAACCGTGGGGCGATCGAAAAGTTTCACCGCGCTTTCCTGCAGCAGGGCGAGCGCATGGCTGTATTCGCGTCGGCGGAATTGAATCCACCCCAATGTCTCCGCGATGGACTGGTTCTCCGGAGCCAAACTCCGGGCCCTGGTCGCGAGGGAGAGTGCCTCGTCGTACTTACCCATCTTCTCTGAGAGCAGAAGAGCGAGATTGTTGAGCGCTGAAATCGAATCCGGAGCTATTTTAAGAAGCTCATCGTAGGATGCCGCCGCCTTGTTGTTTTCGCCCTGTCTCTCGAGAATGAGTGCTTTTTGCGTTAAGGCGCGGACGTTCTTGGAATTCTTGGATAGTGCGGCCTCGGCGCTCTCCAAGGCTGGCGCCAATCTATTGCCCGCATAATAGATTTTCACCAGGAGTTCGTAGGCGGCGGCGAAGTTTGGATCCCACTCAATCGCTGTCTTCGACGCTGCCTCGGCTTCAGCAGTATTCTCCTGCGCGAGATAGATCCGCGCTTCCAGCAGTTTGCCGCCGGCCGATTTGGGCTTGGCGGTGAGGAAACTTTGGATTCGTTCCAACGCTGGGGAATAGTTCTTCTCCAGGATCTCCAGTTCAACAATCTGGCTGGTGATACCGATATCGTTCGGAGCAATTACGGCGGCCCGATCAAACGCTTTTCGAGCCTCGGCTTTTCCGTTCGGCTGCCGAAGCAGCGTCATTCCGATGATCAGGGGAATATCCGGGTTTTTCGGTGCCTGCTGTTCGAGCGGGCGGTAGATGGAAAGGGCATCGTCAAAGCGTCCTTGTGAAGTGTAAACTCCGGCGAGTAACATTTGTGCCCGGTTATTCTCCGGATACTTATTCACGAAACTTTGGAGCAGCGGAAGCGTATTGGCAAAATCGCCTTTCCTGGAAAGAAGCTCGGCCTGAAGGAGGGCGGCTTCAGGAAATTCAGGACTCAGCTTAAGTGCCTCCTCCACGCTCGCGAGAGCATTTGAAGTATCCTGATTTTTGATATGTGCTTGTGCTAATTCAAACGAAACTTCCGGAGACATTCCAAACGCCTTCCTAAGCTCTTCCGCCTCCTTGACCGCATTCGCCGGACTGCCTTGCAACCGGGTGAGCCGAGCGTGCATTAGTCGTGTCTGATAGTTTTCCGGGTCTTTCGAAAGAAGTTGCTCGACAATTTTCGAACACTCGGGGAGTCGCTTCTCATCGAAATCCAGTTTTGCGAGAGCCAGTAAGATCGACGAAACGCCCGTTGCTTTTGCCGCGAATTGTTCGAGGATTTCCCGGCCTTCTTTTGGGAATCCGCTGCGCTGTTTGAATTGAGCGAGGCGGAGGCAGGCTGCGGGATCGAGGGGTTCCAACTGCGCAGCTTTTTCAAACGCCATTCCCGCATTCTTACGATCGTTTTGCATCAGGTAATATACGGACCACACGAGTTGGACCTTGCCGGACTTTGGATCCAGCGCAGACGCTTTCTGGATTTCGGCTTCAGCCGCCGGGTAATCCGCCTTGCGGAGCAATAGTTTGGCCATCGCTAGGTGCCAGGATGCCCGCTCTCCCGTCTGGGCTTTCATCTGCTCGAGCCTTTCACGAGTGTCTGCAATATCCTGGGGCTTGGCACATGTATCGGCCAGAAGTGTGATGGCATCATCATCCTTCGGATCGCGTTCTAGAATGTAAATGGCCTCGGTCCGCGCATCATCAAGCTTCCTTGCTTCGAAAAACAGCTGCGCGAGTTTGCCTCGGGCATCAAGGTCTTCTTTGTCCAACTCTCTTACTCCGAGCAGATAAGGGATTGCCTTCTGGATTTTCTCTTGACCATAGTAGATGGTTGCCAGGCGTTTCACGGAAAGGACGTTCGCTTTGTCCAGCTTGAGGACATTTAAATACTCGATCTCTGCGGTCGCGAAATTCTTGGCTGCAAAAGAGGCCTCCGCTCTTTTCAAGAAATCTTCCGCCTTGGATTGCTTTGAACAACCCGGCATGATTATGAGGGCGACGATTGAACACGTGATCAGCCGAGGCCAAGAAACGCGGTTCGACGTCAAAGTGGGCGATTTTATGATGGTAGTCATTTGAGAAGGCTCTCTTCTGTGGCTTCTAAAGGGAATTACTGGAAGGTGGATTTGTGCCCGGCAAACAAAACCGGGCAGGGATTTTATCCCTGCCCGGTTGCAATTTGAGTTTTGGTTCGGCGGTTAAGCGCCCCCTTTGATCGTTAGGCGTTGATTGCGCTGAACTTCCTGCGAACGAACGGAATCGCAGTAAGTGCCAACCCGAGAAGCGCAACTGTCGAGCCACCGTCTGGCACGGGTTGGCCGCTGGCGTCCGCAGTGAACCCGAAGGAAGCGCTGGATGCTGATCCGGACTTGTTAGACGAAAAGATCCAAGTCCCAGGCGTCGGGTCGAACCCGTTTCCGATGATTGTTCCTGATCCAACCACCGTCAGATTATGCAGGGTGGTAGAAGGAATAAGCCCTTGAAAACTAATTGTCGACGAAGTCAGATTAAATGTGAATCCACCTACTGACCACAGACCTGATGTTGCTGTCGAAGGATCGAAAGTCCAAGGACTCGCCATCGTGACCGACATCGAGGGGTTGATAAATGTGTCAAGGTCAAGCGTCACGGTTGAAACAGTCGCGCCCACCCAGCTATTCACCGCATTGGCCGTGTCAATGTTGCCGGTGTCGTATATTGCTTGCCCTTGAATGTTGATTTCCCCGTTGATCTGGTCCGCTTTTGCTTGATGTGAGATGAATCCGAACCCGAGGAGGCCGAGGGCCATAGCGGGAACGATTGTTTTAGTCAGTATTTTCATAATCGAGTTGTTTGTTGGTTGATTGCTGTAATCTCGCTTCTCCTACTGATAAGCACTCCTCGTGCCAGCTTTTCTACATGTGCTGTAAGGTGCTCGTAATAAGCATTTAGAAAATTATCGAAATGATTCGTGGCCGCGAAAACATCATGGATTTGTAAGGGTTTCCGACGGATCAGTTTTGCTGGCTCCGGAATCCGAATTGCGGATTGTGGGACGGTGTCCCGACTGTTGATGCGTCCCAATGGCCTTGCTTCCAGGCCATAATGATTGAAATGACGCTCAGAGGTGGTTTTTTTGGGTCGCGGACAGGTTTTAATGCTGTCCAAAGGCCCGGTTCGAAACTTATTCGTTCGGGATCCCGAGCTTTTCCATCAACTCGTAAAGCGTCGGGCGGCTAATCCCCAGTTCCGTGGCCGCGGACGTAATTTTGCCGTTGTTC
Source organism: Verrucomicrobiaceae bacterium (assembly GCA_043719365.1). Taxonomy (GTDB): domain Bacteria; phylum Verrucomicrobiota; class Verrucomicrobiia; order Chthoniobacterales; family Chthoniobacteraceae; genus SXWH01. The sequence continues at coordinate 4,257 of JAYSTZ010000591.1, forward strand.
CGCTTCAGAGCTTGGGTCACAACTTCCCGCTCCACGCTTTCCCGCGCTTCTTTCAGGGTGGAGGCGGGCTGGGCGTCCGCCGCGCTTTCCAATTCCATGTCAGCGATCGTGATGCGTTTGCCGTCCGACATGATCACTGCGCGTTGGATGCGGTTTTGCAGCTCGCGGATGTTTCCAGGCCACGGATGGCGGTTGATTGCGTTCACGGTGTCAGGAGCGAAGCTCATGCCTTTCTTGCTGTTTTGAGCGGCATACCTCCGGAGAAACTCCTTGGCCAGAAACACGAGGTCGTCTCCGCGGTCCCTGAGTGGTGGCAGAATGATGACGACGACCGAGAGGCGGAAAAACAGGTCTTCCCGAAACTTCCCTTCGGCGATCAATTTCTTCAAATCCGCGTTTGTCGCGGCCACAACGCGGGTGTCGATTTTGATTTCCTGCCGCCCGCCCACCCGCTGAAAGGTCCGCTCCTGGAGGAATCGGAGCAGCTTGACTTGGATCGGGAGTGGCAGTTCGCCGATTTCGTCCAAAAACAGGGTGCCTCCCTCCGCAGATTCGACGTGTCCTTTGCGCTGTGAATGCGCGCCGGTGAAAGAGCCTTTTTCGTGACCGAAAAGTTCGCTCTCCAGAAGGTTCTCCGGGATGGCGTTGCAATTGATGGCGACAAAAGGCTCGTCCTTCCGCTTGCTTTGCCGGTGGACAGCCAGAGCGGCAAGTTCCTTACCGGTCCCGCTCTCGCCCAGAATCAGCACCGGAGCGTTGGTCGGCCCGACTTTGCGAAGTAAACCAAATACGCCCCGGATTTCCGCGCTGCTGCCCAGCATTCCTTCAAAGAGCGCGTCTTGCTGGGAGTCTTGCAACTCGGCATACTCCCGCTCGAGTTCGGCTACGTAAAAGCAGCGGCGAAGAATAAGTTTCAGGTCGTCGAGATCGACGGGCTTGCAGTGAAAGTCGTAGGCTCCGGCACCCACGGCGGTGAGGGCGTTCTTTTTGTCGCCCTGGCCCGAGATGATGATAACCTTCACATTTTTGTCCAAAGCGATGATGTTCGAGAGCACGGCGAAGCCCTCCTCGGTGGAGTTGGGGTTTGGCGGCAGCCCGAGGTCCAGAGTGATCACGGACGGGTGATGGGTCTTGAACGCTTCGAGGGCCGTGGCGTGATCCTCCGCGAGGATGATTTCGTAATCCTTGGTGAGCGCCCATTTCATCTGGGTGCGGATCTCCGGGTCGTCGTCAACAATCAGTAATTTGGGTTTCATGAAGCATTGGTCTGGAGGGGGATGATTACGCGGAAGGTCGTTCCTTTACCGGGCTCACTTTCCACCTGGATGGTTCCCCGGTGCGCTTCGGCAATCATTTTGGACTGAAACATGCCGATGCCGAGGCCTTTTTTCTTGGTAGTCTGGAACGGACGGAAGAGGGCGTTTTTCAAAAATGCCGCGCTCATCCCGCAGCCATTGTCGGACACGGAGAGAATGGCAAGATGGTCCCTCTGGCTGGTCTTCACCGTGACCTCGCCAGTCTTCCCTACCGCGTCCACTGCATTGAGGATTAAATTAGTCACAACACTTTTCATCAGTTCCTGATCGATGAGAACATTCGGTAGCGGTCGGAGATCTTTCACGAATTCTATGCCTTGGACGCCATTCAAGCATTCCATCGATTCCTCGACCAGATGATTCAGATCTGATTCGACCGGTTTCAGTTCGAGCTTGTGACGCAACGCTCCCAAACGTTCGATTAGGTGGTTGATTCGTCCCACGGTTCCGGCCATTCCGCGCAGGGCGTCTTCGCGGAATTCGGGGTCGTTAAAATGCACCGGAAGGTTTTGCAACATCAGACCCAGACTGGAAGCGGCGTTTTTCAGGTCGTGCACAAAGAATGTGGACATCGTTTGAAACGCCTCCAGTTCCTTGCCGACCATGAGATCCTCGGTAAGCTTGAGATTAAGCAATGCCGCGGTGATTTGGTCTCCGATGCATTTGAGAAGGTCCATTTCCTCCACGGTGTAAGGCAGACCGTTGACTCGATCCGCGAGGATGGCAAACCCCAGGCACCGATCCCCGTTGAGGAGCGGGACGCCGATGCGATGTCCGCCCTTTCGGAACTGACCCCGGCTGACTTCCCGTAATGGCTCGCCCCATGCAGCCTTGACCGTCTCCAGATCGAAAGGCTCCCCGTGCTTTCGCAGGCCGTCCAGAATCGGGCCGGCTGTCGCGAGTTCCTTTTCGGACACAGACGCTTCGTGCTCCGAAAGCGATGTCGACGCACCAAGGACGAGTCGGTCGTTCCGATCATCGACGAGCCAGATCGACACGGACAACACATCGAATGTGCCGGAGATCAACTTCGCGGCGGACGCCGAAAGCTCGGCTGCATTCATCGAATTGGACACCCGTTGCGTGAAAAGCGTCCAGACCTTCCGAAAATCATGTTGAGGCCTTTGGAGATGGCGGCTGACAAATCGCTGGATGTTCTGCCGAAGCCGATCCGAGAGAAGCAGCATCGCAAGGACGGCAATTCCGATCAGGACTAGGAGTGCTTTTGTTTGGAAATCGTCCACACCGCCTAGAAACGAGATGATCTGAGCTGCAATCCCGACGGCGAAAAGATAGCCGCCGACCAGCAGCACTGTCACGGAGGTTCGCAGGACTGCGTGCGACGGGTAAACATCAATATCCGAAGCGCCGCTTCTCATGTAACCAACTGTGATCAAAGAGCATCCGATGAGGAGTGCGGCGGAATCGACTGCGGTGAGGGCGAGTTGATGCCCGGAAAAGAGCAAAGTCTGGCTGTGCGAGTAAATTCTGGCCCCAAACAGAACGGCCAGGCCAAGAATCGGAAATTTGATCCGCCAGCGCATGGTCCCGACCGACGAGCGGAAAGTCGATTCGAGGTTCATCAGGATCATGACGGTCGTAATCAGCAGGGCGAC
>JAYSTZ010000592.1:0-3045 GCA_043719365.1 Verrucomicrobiaceae bacterium
CGCACTGGCCGACAAGGAAGAAGGTGGCGTGAATGTTTCGCTCTTTGAGCATTTTCAGCAGCCGCGGGGTCTGGGAGCCATGGGGGCCGTCGTCAAAAGTCATCGCGATATACGGACCTTCCACGTTGCACTGGCTAAACGTGATGCGCCCCGCGGGAGTCGCAGCCTTTGCTTCTGTGACGGCGGGTGCGATGACCGCAGGCTTGACCTGCACCTTCTTCGGCGTTTTGACGGTGTCGGCGTTGTGCGGTGAAATTGCGCTGGCCAGAAAAGCGGCTGCGGCTGCGAGCGAGGTGCGAATCATGTACGATATTCCATGTAGCAAAATCGGCATTTCCGCAAGCCGGAAGAGACATCACGACTTGCGGCGGTGCCGGGCCACGTCTTACGTCGTCACAAAAAAGCCCCGTTTTCTCGCGAGAACGGGGCTTTTTGAATGGCGAATGAGGAAGCCGACCACCCGGCTCAAATGCACCGCACTTCCGCCATTCGTCGCTCGTACCGCTCCCATCTTCCACACGTGGCGCGGCGGTTCGACGCTTCTCACTCAACTCCTCACGTGTATTGATGGAACTCTGTCAATATCCGAACCGCAGATCGCGGACGAAGTCCTTCAGGTAACGCATGAGCGGGAAGAAAAACCCGCCCCTTTCCGCCTCGTGACTGTTGAGTTGGAATCTATCGGAACTTGATCGACGGCTGCTGAGCGGGCAAAAACAACCGAAGGCGAAAACCCTAAAAATATATTTGCGTTCCGAGGACGGGGCATTACACTCGCCCCTCTTTTCTTACACATATCTATGGCAAAAACCTGCTGGCTCGAACGCGAAAAACGCAAAGCAAAAACTGTGGCAAAATACGCTGCGGTCCGCGCTGAAATGAAAAAAACTGGTGACTACGTCGGTCTCTCAATGTTGCCGCGTAATGCGTGCCCAGTCAGGCTCAGCCGCCGCTGCAATGCGACCGGTCGTAAGCGTGCTTACATCGGACGGTTCCAGCTTTCGCGTATCACGGTCCGCGAACTTGCATCGCACGGGCTCATCCCGGGCGTGACGAAATCGAGCTGGTAGTTTCAACAGCTCCGTAGCTTTTCCGAGTCGCAGACCACCCGGTCTGCGACTCGTTCGTTTTCACGATGGACTTCCATTTTCTCGCCGACGTTGCACAGACTCTTCAATGGGAAGACGGCGGCACGATCGCGCTGAAACTCATTGCCATTGCTGTTCTTGTGTTTTTGAACGGATTCTTCGTCGCGGCTGAATTCGCCCTCGTGAAGGTGCGCGCCAGCCAGCTTGATGCGCTGATAGAGGAAGGGGATCGACGCGCGAAGTCTGCACGCCATGTCGTGGAGCATCTCGATGCGTATCTCTCGGCTTGCCAATTGGGCATCACCCTCGCGAGCCTCGCTCTGGGTGCGGCCGGTGAGCCATATCTGGCAACGATGATCGCGCCGATTTTCGGCAAGCTCGGATTGGGCAACGAAGGGCTCATTCACACGACTGCGTTCGTGATTGCGTTTAGTTTGATCACGAGCATCCACATCACGCTCGGCGAGCAGGTGCCGAAGATTCTCGCGATTCGGAAATCGGTTCCGGCAGCGTTGTGGGTTGCGGCTCCGCTGCGTTGGTTTGGGACGCTGTTTCGGCCTGCGATTTGGTTTTTGAATGGTGCGTCGAACTGGATGCTGCGGAAGCTTTTTCGCGTAGAGCCTGCAAGCGAGCACGAGCTGGCACACAGCGAGGAAGAACTGCGGATGATTTTTGCCGAGAGCGCCGATGCCGAAGAGGTGACGATTATGGGCAAAGAGATTTTGCTCAACGCGCTGGACCTTCAAAAGCGCGTGGTCCGCGATATTCACACTCCTCGCGGCGACGTGGTTTTCCTGAATACGGAAGACACGTTCGACGAGAATATGAAGCACGCCGAGGTGTCGCGCCATACACGGTTCCCGCTTTGCCGCGGGCATCTCGATGACACGCTCGGGCTGGTTCACATCAAGGATCTAGTGAAGCTTTTGCGCGAAGGTGGTTCGCCGAATATCGATTCGATTCGGAGAGAGCTGCCGACGGTTCCGGAGATGATGCCGCTGGAGAAGCTGCTCAATTTTTTCTTAAAGAGCCACAGCCATATTGCGCTCGTCGTGGACGAGTACGGCGGGGCGGTCGGCATCGTGACGCTTGATAACGTGCTGGAGGAGCTTGTGGGCGAAATTCAGGACGAATTCGACACTGCGAAGCCCGAGATGCGCAAAGTGACGCAGGACGAATTTGTCGTTGAGGGCAGTCTGGGGCTCTACGAACTGAATGAAATGATTTCGCTCGATATGGAGAGCAGCGAAGTCAGCACGGTGGGCGGCTATATTACGCAGCTCATCGGGCACCTTCCTGTGGTGGGGGAGAAGACGCGAATTGAGGATTTTGAGGCGACGGTGACAAAGGCCGACGGACGCCGCGTCGTGGAAGTGAATTTCAAGCGGGTGAAGAACTAAATCATGGCAATCATCGGCAAACGGAACCAACTTGCTGTCCTTCGGGAAACCGACCATGGACTTTACCTCGACGGAGGAACGCACGGCGAAATCCTGCTCCCGAAACGCTACATTCAGCCTGGGAACAAAGCGGGCGATGTGCTCGATGTTTTTGTCTATCGCGATTCCGAGGATCGGATGGTCGCGACCACCGAGACGCCATTGGTGAGGGTAGGGGAGTTTGCGGCACTGAAGGTGGTCGGCGGACACGCGCGCATCGGGGCATTTTTGGACTGGGGATTGAGCAAGGATTTGCTGTTACCCAATCGCGAGCTTTCGCATCGTCCGATGATTGGCGAGAGCATCGTGGTGTTTGTTTACGTGGACAAAAAGAGCGACCGCATTGTCGCTACGACCCAGTTCGAAGGGTTGCTGAATCTCACGCCGCCAAAGTACGAGCCGAAGCAGCGCGTAAGCATCCTCGTTGTCGGGGAGACGCCGCTTGGGTTCAAAGCAATCGTGGAAGGCGCGCATTGGGGACTCCTTTATAAATCGGACATGGGAGTGATGCTCGAAGG
>JAYSTZ010000593.1:0-3045 GCA_043719365.1 Verrucomicrobiaceae bacterium
ATCGAAAGGCAGGAAAGCAATGGAATCGCGAGCAAGAGAAACGGCCGCTTTGTCTCCGCAGTAAGCGTGAGCAAAATCGGCAGTAACAACAAGAGGCCGACAGCAAACCACGTCGGCAACCCGACTACGATGGCGAGCACCATGATGCACCAAATCACCCGCTTGGGGCCGAAGAATGCGGCGAATCGCTTTGCAAGAACCTCGGCGCCACCACTCTCGGCGAGCAGTTTTCCTAGCATCGTGCCGAGGCCGATTACTGCGGCGATTCCCCCGAGCGTCTTGCCGAGTCGAAATCCAAACACCTCAATGACGCCGGACATTGTCAGCGCTGTCTTTGCGGCCTTGGGCGTCACGCCCATAGCTACGGCTCCGGCGCCAACGATGAGCGACGCGAGCGCGAGCGCGACAAAGGCGTTCACTTTCCAGCGGGTCACAAGCAGTACAAGGACTGCAACGGCGGCGAGTGCGAGAATGATGAGATTCCAATCGGTCTGGGTCATACCGTCTTGATGCAGGGAATCGGGGCAGGGGAACAACCATATTCTTTGCCGGATGAAGCGGCGGGCGATTCACTCCAGACACACCCCACGCAGAACGCTAATGCTTCCGGCCCGCGCGGGTTGAATCCCCCACATGTTACGTTTTCTCCGGCTATCCACGCTTCTCGCACTCGTTGCAACGTCGGGCACCTGCTTCGCAGCACCGCCCGTCGTGGCTGCGGAAGATCCCAATGCGCCCGTAAGCTTTTTCAAACACATCCGCCCCATTCTTCAGGCGAATTGCACCGGGTGTCACCAGCCCGCAAAGGCGAAGGGGGCTTATTTGATGACGGACTTCGCCCGGATGCTTGAAGGAGGCGATGATGCGAAGGAGGCGAACAAAAAAGCCATCGTCCCCGGTCAGCCCGACACTTCATACCTCGTTGAGCAAATCACGCCGAAGGACGGCAAGGCCGAGATGCCGCCGAAGAAAGCACCTCTCGCAGACAAAGACATCGCGCGCATTCGCAAATGGATCGCGGAAGGGGCGAAGAACGACACTCCTGAAAATGCCCGGCAAAAGATCGACGCGCAGCATCCACCTGTTTACCTGCGCCCGCCGGTCATTGCCTCGCTCGACTATTCGCCGGACGGGTCGCTGCTTGCGGTTGCCGGTTTTCACGAAGTGCTGCTCTGGAAGAGCGACGGGTCTGAGTTGCTGGCGCGACTTGTCGGGCTCGGTGAGCGCGTGCAGGCGGTTCGCTTTTCTCCGGATGGAAAGCATCTCGCCACAGCGGGCGGGCAACCTGCGGAATTCGGAGAGATCCAAATTTGGGATGTGGAAAAGCGCGCGCTTCTCGTCAGCTCGATGTCCGGAGGTGACACGATCTACGGTGTGAGTTGGTCGCCCGACGGAAAGTTCGTGAGCTTTGGCGGACCAGACAAAACCGTGCGCGCCATTGAGGCTGCGAGCGGTAAGCAAATGGTGCAGAATATTTCGCACGACGACTGGGTCATCGACACGACCTTCACACACAAAGGCGATAACATCGTGAGCGTGGGGCGCGATATGGCGGCGAAGCTCATCGAAGTCTCCACGCAGCGCTTCGTCGATAACATCACCAGCATCACACCCGGCGCACTTCGCGGCGGCATCCATTCTGTCGCACGGCATCCCGAGCGCGACGAGTTCGCGATGGGCGGCTCCGACGGCGTACCGAGCGTGTACCGCATCGCGCGGAAGGTGCAGCGTCACATCGGCGACAATGCGCTTTGCGTTCGCAAATGGCCGGCAATGGACGGACGCATTTACGCCGTCCACTTTGCGCCGGATGGGAAATCGTTTTCCGCAGCTTCCTCGCTTGATGGGAAAGGATCGGTCCACCGCTACAACTACGACTTCAATACCGAGATGCCCGCAGAGTTTGTCGCGATCGAATCCAAAGACGAAGGCGGACGCAACGATGATGAGAAGAAGCGGCTCGACGCCCACTATCACAGTGAGACGAAGCTCCTCGCCGCCGCTGATTTCCCCGGCGGAATCTACGCCCTCCGCTACAAGCCCGACGGCAGTGCAATCGCTGTTGCCGGTGAGGATGGAAAATTGCGACTGCTGAATCCGACGGACCTCACTGTGGCGAAAGAGTTCACGCCCGTTCCGCTGAGGTAGTTGCGCTCCTCTCCGTTGCGCGTCGCGCTGCGGTCTGTCATCGTAGCCCGCGATGCTCACGACTTTCTATCACCCGCGATATGCCGCGCCGATTGGCGAGCACATCATGCCCATCCGAAAGTTCGGCCTTATTGCCGAAGCCCTCGCTGGGGCGGGGGATGTGCGCCTTGTTGAGCCGAATCCCGTCGGGCTTGCAGAACTTCAGCGAGTCCACACGACGGAATACATCGACGCCGTTCACACTGGCAAGCCGCGAGCCCTCGCTGAATCGCAAAAGTTCCCTTGGTCGCCCGAGCTTTTCCCAAGTGTCTGCCTCACCAGCGGCGGATGTCTCGCTGCGGCTAGGCAGGCTCTCACGGATGGAGTCAGCGCCGCGTTGGTGAGTGGGTTCCATCACTCCTGTGCGGACCACGGCGAAGGGTTCTGCACCTTTAATGGACTCGCGATCACCGCCGATGCGCTTCTAGCGGAAGGGAGCGCAAAGAGGATCGCCGTTCTCGACATGGATCTCCACTACGGTAACGGCACCGCGCAACTTGTCGCCCGGCGCCCGCACATGTTTCAGCTCTCGATTTATGGCAACGATTACTGGGGGAATATCTCGTATCGCGATGTCACTACGTCGCACCACGAAGACGGCCCGAACCATCACTCCGCCGCGCTTCCCGCGAACTGCGACAGCGCCACCATGCTCGCCATCATGGACCAGAAGCTTCCGCTCATCGCCGATTGGAAGCCCGATATTCTGCTCTACCAAGCCGGCGCAGATCCCTATTTTGAGGACCCCTATTCACCGCTCATGCTGGACCACTCAGACTTGCGCGCACGGGATGAGCATGTCTTCCGCTTCGCAAAGGCGCACGCCATCCCGGTGGCCTGGGTGCTTGCCGGCGGCTA
>JAYSTZ010000594.1:0-7183 GCA_043719365.1 Verrucomicrobiaceae bacterium
TCCAGCCTGTCCAGTTTCCCCTCATCCCTTCGCAAAGGCCACCGCAAAGGCTCCTGCTTGTCGCTCTGGACGGGCTGGAAGCCCCATCCCACCCCGACAGGCAGGATGCCTGTCCAACTACAGCAGCATTCCACATTTAATCACACCCTGCTCAAGCATCTAAATTTTTCTCAAGAACGTGAGTAGCGCGAAAGGAGCGAGGCTTTCCCAAGCCCCGTTGCCCTGTCAGTGGCAAGCGCGGATGCCGATCACGCAGCACACTCGGGGCTTAGGAAAGCCCCGTTCCGATTCGCGCTTCCGCGCCGATATCCGAGAAATTGAGATGCGTGAGCCCGGCGAAATGCGCCAACTCCACGAGCGCCGCAGGAAATAAGTGTGCAATTTTCCAATACACCCGCTGCTCTCCCTCGCTCCATGTCCAACGCCCGAACTCCGGCGCTCGCTTTCATTCTCATCACCGTCACGCTCGATATCCTCGGAATAGGGCTGATCGTGCCGATTTTGCCAAAGCTGGTAAAGCAGTTCAGCGGCGGCGACACCGCCGCTGCATCCCATGCTGCGGGCTGGCTGAGCGCGCTGTATTCGCTCATGCAGTTCGCCTTCGCGCCGCTCCTCGGGTGCCTCTCGGATAAAGTGGGGCGGCGTCCGGTCATCCTGCTTTCACAGTTCGGTCTGGCTCTCGACTACCTGCTTCTCGCCCTCGCTCCGAGCTTGTCGTGGTTTGTGGTAGGTCGGATCGTCGCGGGAATCACAGGGGCGAATTTCGCGGCTGCCACCGCTTACATTGCCGATGTAAGTCCGCCGGAGAAAAGGGCGGCGAACTTCGGGATGATTGGTGCGGCTTTCGGAATCGGATTCATCATCGGCCCGCTCATCGGAGGTGTTCTGGGCGACATCGGCCTGCGGGTTCCATTTTACGCGGCAGGCGCGCTGACACTCGCAAACTGGCTCTACGGCTGGTTCATCCTGCCGGAGTCGCTGAAGCCAGAGAACCGGCGTCCCATCAATTGGCAGCGCGCGAATCCATTCGGTGCTTTCGCGGAACTCTCCCGCAGACCCCGAGTGTTCGGTCTCGCGGTGTGTGCATTTCTCTCATTCGTCGCGCATCAAGTGTATCCCAGCGTCTGGGTGCTCTACACGGAATTCCGCTATGGCTGGAGCTCGCTGTGGAACGGCGTGTCGCTCGCGCTTGTCGGTGTGTGCGCCGCTGTGATGCAAGGTTTTCTAACCGGGCGCGTCATTGCGCGAATCGGTGACTGGCGGACAACCTTCCTCGGCCTGGGCGTAACCGCGCTCGCCTACGTCGCCTACGGTCTCGCGGCGGAGGGATGGATGATTTACGGAATCATCATCATCGGCTCCATCGGCGGCCTGGCGGGACCAGCCATTCAAGGTCTCATTTCAAACTCCGTCGGCGACGACGAGCAAGGCGCGGTGCAAGGCGCGGTGACGAGTCTCGAAAGCGTCGCGGGCATCGTCGGCCCGCTCATCACGACATCGCTCTTCAGCCACTTCATCTCGGTGGAAAACGGAAATCGGATTCCCGGCGCACCGTTCTTCAGCAGCGGAATCATCGCGCTAATCGCATTGGCCGCAGCGTGGTTCGCACGGCGAAGTCTGGCACGCCGAGCGCAAAATATTTAGCCGCAGATGCAAGGATCGCCGCTCTGTCGGCTTGCGTCTGCGCAACGAATCGCGCTTTCTCGGATGATGCGCATTTTTCTAACGCTCCTACTCGCCCTCACAATCGCTGCCGCCCGCGCCGATGTGCGACTCGTGGAGAAAGAAGGGCGTTTTGAGCTGCTCCGAAATGGTCAGCCATATATGATCAAAGGCGGCGGCGGCGACGAGAAGTCGCTCGCCTCCCTAGCCGCCGCGGGTGGAAATTCCGTGCGGCTGTGGGGCGATGGAAATCTCGGCGAGGTTCTGGATGAGGCTCAAAAACTCGGACTCACCGTGACCGCCGGAATCTGGCTGGGACAGGTGCGGCAGGGTTTTGACTGGAGCGACGTGGACGCATTGATGAAACAGCGGGAGCACATTCGCGAGACCGTGCTGAAGCACAAGGACCATCCTGCGCTGCTGTGCTGGGCGCTGGGAAATGAGATGGAGGATTGGTCGGGAAAAAACGGGGCGGTGTGGACGGCAATTAATAGTCTGTCTGTGATGGTCCATCAGCTCGATCCAGCCCACCCGACGATGACCGTCGTTGCGGAAATTGGCGGCGAGAAAGTGCGACACATCCACGCGTTGTGCCCGGAGATCGACATCATCGGCGTCAACTCTTACGGCGGTGCGGCGACGCTCGCCGAGCGGTATCGCGCAGCGGGAGGAAAGAAACCGTATATGCTCGCTGAGTTCGGCCCCGCAGGGGCGTGGGAAATTCCACAGAATGAAATCGGCGCGCATCCCGAGCAGACGAGCACGAAGAAGGCGGCGGACTACAAGCGGGTCTATGAGTCCGCTGTGCTCGCACAGCGCGGCCTGTGCGTAGGATCGTATGCTTTCCTGTGGGGGCAAAAGCAGGAGGTGACATCGACGTGGTTTAGCATGCTCCTGCCCGACGGAACGCGTCTCGGCGCTGTGGATGTGATGCACGAACTCTGGACGGGCAAACCACCCGCCAATCGTTGCCCGGAGTTGAATTCGCTCACCATCAACGGCGTGGACAAGCCGGTGGAGCCCGGCACGACTTTGCGCGCGACACTCGACGCGAAAGACCCCGAGAGCGTTGCTCTCAAAGTGGAATGGGTTCTTCAACACGATCCCGGAAAATACACCGACAAGGATACCGCTCCTCCGCTATTCCCCGAGGCAATCACCCGGTCCGACGCAAAGTCCGCCGAGATCAAAGTGCCCGCCGATGGAGGATTATACCGGCTCTTCGCATTCGTCCGCGACGGCCACGGCGGTGGCGCTGCGGCCAATGTGGTGTTTCGTGTGACCGGCGAAGAAAAGATTCCGTCCGGTCGGAAAACCACGCTCCCGCTTTCCGTATATGCCGAGGCCGACGACGTGCAGACGTTTTTTCCCGCCGGCTGGATGGGCGATGCGAAATTCATCCGAGTCGATCCTGCAAGCGCGACGCAGCCCCACTCCGGCAAGACCGCGATGAAATGCGAATTTACCGGCGACAAAGGCTGGGGTGGTGTCGTCTGGCAGAACCCCGCAGGGGATTGGGGCGAGCAAGGCGGCGGCTACGATCTCACAGGCGCAAAGAACATTTCCTTTTGGGCGCGCGGAGAGAGAGGCGGCGAAAAAGTCGCGTTCAAATTCGGCATCATCAAAGACAAGAAATTCTCCGACACCGCAAGCGGTGCCATCGAACCCGTGACACTCACGAAAGACTGGCAGCGCTACGAAATCCCCGTTTCTGGCAACCTCACGCGAATCAAAACCGGCTTCGCTTGGACGCTTGCCGCTGGGGGTGCGCCGGTCGTTTTTTACCTCGACGACATTCGCTGGGAGTAGGCGAGTCTGGGTAATTATAGCGACCGGAGAAACTTCACCACCGCAGCGCGATCGGCGGCAGGCATCGCGCGGTATGCCTCTTTCGAATTCTCGCCCTCACCGCCGTGCCAGAGGATTGCCTCCTCCAGCGTGCGCGCTCGGCCATCGTGGAGATACGCTTCGCCGCCGCTCACGCCTGCGGTGAGGCCGATGCTCCAAAGCGGTGGCGTGCGCCATTCGCTGCCAGTCGCGAGGTGTTCGCCCATGTTGTCCGCGAGGCCTTCACCCATGTCGTGCAGCAGCAAATCGGTGAATGGCTGGATGCGCTGGTTGCGCAGTTCGGCCAGCGGATGAAACGCGCTCGTCGTAAATGCCGGCGTGTGGCAGGCGGTGCAGTTTGCTTTCGCAAAAAGCTCCTCTCCTCGCAAAGCCCCGGCATCCGCGAGGTCGCGGCGGGCACTGACTCCGAGGGTGGCGATGTAGCGTGTGAGATTGGCGAGGTCGGTGTCGGCGAGCTCGGGTTTTTCCGCAGTGGCAGCGGCGTCGAGTTGGGCGAAGATTGCGGTGGTCACGCCCATGTCGCTGTTGAACGCGTGGGCGATTTGCTGCTTCACGGTCGGCTGCGCGGCTTTGTAGCCGAAGCGTCCGAGGCGCGGTTGTTTGGTCTCGGCGTCTGGGACGATTTGCGGGCGTCCGGAGATCCCGTCTTTGTTTTTGTCGCTCGGGTCGGCGAGGGCGAGCACGTCGCGCTCGCTGATGGCCTCGAGCAGGCCGAGCCCGACGAGCTGCGGTGTGAGCCGTGTGGAAAATGCCGCGGGCGTTTCGCCGGAGAACGCATACACCGGCTTGCGCAGCGTGAACGGCGTTCCGTCGGCGTATTTGCCGGAGACTTCGGTGTAGCTCGCGATGGTCGCGCTGCCTTCCGCTGCGCCGCTCACCGACTTCGGTTGCAGCGCGCCGCCGAGCTTCGGATGCGGTGTTCCTTTCGCGTCGCTGCCGACTTTTACGACCGTCTGGTGCATCTGCGCGCCGACAGCGGGCGGCAGTGCGCGACCGTTGTTCACATGGCAAGCGATACAACTCTGCGCGACGAATCCGGGGCCGAGTTTTCCGCGTTGCTCGTCGTAAACAGGATTTCCCTTTTCCGAGTGCGCGCCGCTGCCGAAGTCGGTGTGATGCTGCCGCCGCCCGAGCATGAACGGCTGCGCGCTCACCGGCGCGATGTTCCCGGCGGTCTGCTTGAAGCGGTGCTGCGGCTCGTCGCTGTATTGATACGGCAGCGTCGTCAGCCCGCCGAGCCACGCCTTCTCCGGCAGCGGCGCGGAATCGAGCCGCTCGCCTTTTCCCTCCCACGGCACGATGCCCTTGCCCACCACGTAAAGCACCGTCGTGCCGTAGTAATTCTTGCGCCCGTTCTTCACCACTTTCGTAAACTGACTGATCTCCATCTCAATCGCGTCGCCCACTTTTAGCGGACGCTTCTCGACCATGTTCGAGGCAATCGTGACCGAGTAATGGTTCGGCGAAACTTCCGGCGCGAGCTTGTTAAAATGATACTCCGCCACGGTATTGATGCCGCGATAGAAGGCGCGAAACTCCGGCGCTCCCAGCGGCGTGAGCGTGGCATAGTTCACCGTGATGTCCTTCCCACCCTTCGCCACGCGGTCCACGATCTCCACGTCGATCGTCCGCTCCTCCCAATAAAAAGTCAGGTAGTGATCATACGAATGAAACTCCGCCTCCCGCGCATGGCGGTCCCTCGCCCGGTCGGCAAAGCGCGTGATGAGCGCCTCCGCCGTATCTTCAGTCGTCGCAGGTTCCAGCTTCGTCGAGGCATCGAAAAGTGGAACCGGCTGCTGCGCGGCGGCGGCGGAAACGAAGAGCGTGAGTAGGATAAAACGAATCATCACAAAAAGAATGTCCGCCGCCCGGCAAACTTACCGAGGCATATTCGGAGCGCGCCACCTTTGCGGAAAACCGTCATGGAGCGGCGCGCATCCTGCCGCCGTCTTCATAGCGCGCAGCGCCCGATCCATCCCGCGTGCCACATCGAAAAAATGTGCGCTTCGCGATCGAAGACGGCGGCAGGATGCGCGCCGCTCCATAACGCGTATTCGCCTTCGCGCGCTCTTCTTGACGAACGCGCCGAAACTCACGCCAGTGCGTCGCGGCAATACTTGATTGCGCGGGCGAGTTCCGTCATCCGGCTCGCGCCTGCGAGGACTTTGCATTCAAACTCGATCGTCGCCTGGATTTTCCACTTGTTGTCGCGGATCAGTTATCTCGACGACTCCGTGCGGACTCTCCGGCTGAGGGAAGGGAGTCTCTGGCGACTTGATTCTGGAGTCGCTGCGCTTGTCGGGGGGCTCGGCTGGATTCCGCCGTCTTTCTTCGCGCGGGGCGGAGGAGCCAAATCCAGGTGGGGCGGACGGCTGCTCCGAGTCCATCATGCTCGACCTGAAAAACAAAGGCACCCCCGTCCTGCCCCGCACCGAGCCGCCCGACATCAGCGCGAAAGTCATCGGCAGCATCGTGAAAGTGCGCGTCATCAAGGCCGGCAACAAAGGCTACGTCCTGCAAAGCCGCGTCCAAGGCGACGCCGGCTGGACGGACCTCGGCCCCACCACCGCGCCACGTTTGAAGACAAACGCCCCGTGAAAACCCCCGGCACCGCCGAATGGCGCGAATACCGCGCAAAGTTCTGGGACGGCACGGAGGTCAGCGGGGCTTGGAGCGAGGTGGTGCGCGTCACGGTGGAGGGGTAGAAAAATCCCGCTCGCCATCGCTCCACATTCCGATACCAAGCGTCCATGCGCCCGACATTCCGCCAACTCAACAACGCCGACAGGGAGGCCGCGCTTGTCTCCGAACATCCCACAATACGCCCGGCGAAAATTGCTGCTCCTATAATGGGAAGTCGGGCGTTCCTCGCCTTTTCTAAATGAACGATACACCGCCACAAAAGGAATCCCTGCCGTCAGCATTATCACAAGCGTGGTTCAACCTGCTGGGATGGGTGGCTCTCATCGCAGGTGTCCAAATCCTTAACGCGAAGCGCCACAGCCTTCTTTTGCAGGTCATTATTTTCGTCTCACTGCTCTTCATCTTGCAGTATTTCATGGCTCTTGCAGACCGATTGAGACTTCCTTGGCTGACCAGTCGCCCTATCTTGCATCGCGTTATCACTACTCTCATCGGCACAGGTGTCGCGTGGGGCGCCTACTTCTTGGCGCAGCGAGCCATCTTCTTGTTCGCGGAGTTGGGCCAGCCATAAAACTGCGGTGACAGACTGATAGTTCGTTCAAATCAAATCATGAAGCGTCGTTTTCGGAATACCTTGACAGCGTTCGTGATTCTAACGGCAGGAGCGTTGGTCTTCTTTGCCGTTCGGAATCAGAAAGAGCGTAAACATCCGGAGCCAGTCATCGTTCAGAAAAAAGGAAATGGGAGTTATATCCATGTCGGTGCATCCAAGGAATCTATTGCCGACTCCCTCAAAACGCAGCTGAAGCTTTTACCGAATTCGGAAAAGCTCTCGCCAAATTTTGAGGTATTCTCGGCTCAGCATACGAACTCGCATCTTGAGTTCACCTTCATTAATGGCAAATGCGTTCGATATCTCGTCGGTAATCTCACCGATGTTCATGACGCTTATGCGGTTCTCAATCGCTACGGGCAGGGACTCGAGTGGCGGACTTTGAACACCAAGTCTGCCCCAGGTCAGTTGCCTGGT
>JAYSTZ010000595.1:0-3032 GCA_043719365.1 Verrucomicrobiaceae bacterium
CGGTGCGAATGACCGCCCAGCCAAACGCATGAACGTCGAAAGCGTTAAAATCGTCCCGCGCAGCGAAATCAAATAACCGAACAATTTTCCAACGAAGCCCGGAGTAGTGACGACACTGCTCCGGGCTTTTTTGTGCCCGCTTCCATCGAAGGGTCAATAAATGCGGGCTAACATCCCGAAGCCGGCGGGATTCAGAAAAGCGCGTACTACACAATGCTTTCCATCGCTCCGAATTCTGACCTTTCGCCATCGCGCTTCTGCGCCTCACGGGAGGCGACCGCGTGAATCACGACAACGTCACCACGACACTGCGCTGGGTCGGCGATTGGCCGTGGTTCGTCGGCGTCGGTGCTGCCGTCGCTCTAGGGCTGCTGGCTGTCGGGCTCTATCGCCGCGATGTGGCGGGCAATAGCCGGTTCATTCGATTTCTTCTCCCTCTCCTGCGCGGTCTGGCGGTCGCTTTAATCGTCCTGATGCTGAGCGGCCCGGTGCTGCATCACCGCAAAGTCGTCGGCACGCTGGCGCGCCTGATTGTGGCCATCGATTCCTCGGAGTCGATGCAGCTCACGGATTCCGCGATGGAATCTGGAAGAAAGATCAGTATCGCCCGCCGCCTCGGGATGCTCGAAGGGACGACCGCTTCGCTCGACCTCCCAACCGCCGCAGAAAAGCTGATGGATGCACGCGGCCTCGTCGCCAGCCTCGCCGCGCTGGAGACTCCGGACACCGCCGTGCTGCAAAAATTGCGCACCGATTTCACAAGCAAAATCAACGAGGCCGAGGCTGCATTTGCAAAGACGGGCCGCGACACGGAAATCCTAAATCGCCTCCGCGAAGAACTCGTAAAACCCGCCGCCGAACTCGCCCGCCGCGAACTGGGAGCCGTGGACGACCGCACACGCGCAGCCATCGATCTCTCAAAACTCGGCGACGCCGCCGGCCGATGGTCGCGCGACATTTCCGACCTCTTCCAGCGCCAGCTCGACAACGACCCCGCGCAGGCATCGCTCAAGACAGCACTGGCGAAATTCGACGGCATGCCACGATGGCAGCGTCTGCAAGGAATGCTCATGGAAGGCCGCCCGGAACAGCGTATTCTGGAAACACTCGCACATCAGCACGACCTGCAAGTACTGCTCATGGAAAACGGCGAAGTGAAATCGTTCTGGCAACCCAGCAGTGCCGATGCACCGAAGACCCCGACCGCACTCCCAAAGCCCGAAGGTCAGGTGACCCATCTGACCGCCGCGCTGAAATTTGCCGTCGGCGACGAGAGCAAAGCCGAGCGCGGGGCCGTCATTCTATTCTCCGACGGACAGCATAATTCCGGCGAAACGCCGCTCGACACAGCCCGCATCCTCGCGGGGCGAAAGATGCCCGTTTATACCGTCGGTATCGGCAGTCAAATGCCGCCGCGCGACCTCGCAGTAATCGCTGCCACATTGCCCGAAGCCGTGTTTTTTGAAGACCGGGTGCGCGGCGACGTTATCCTGAAAGAAGAAGTGAGCGCAGGAATGCCGTTCACCCTTTCCGTGAAGGACGGCGACAAGGTCGTGTGGGAAAAACAGCTTATCACGGAAGGCAAGCCGCTGCGCAAAGTGCCGTTCGAATTCGCAATCAAGGAAATCGCCGATGCGAAGCTCAAGCAGCAGACCCAGGGCTACGAAGTCCTGGGCGCAGCGCTGGAACTCACTGCATCCGTGAGCGGACTCGAAGGCGACCGCGAGCTCGCGAACAACTCCATCCCGCTCCGATTCCGCGCAGTCACGCAAAAGCGCCGCGTGCTCATTCTGGACGGGCGGCCACGCTGGGAGACGCGCTATTTGAAAAACCTTTTCGAGCGAGACGAAAAGTGGGAGATCAACACCGTCATCGCAGGCTCCAGCAGCGACACGGGCTTCATCCGCGGGGACAAACCCGGCACGTTCCCCAACGACTCGAAAATCCTCGACGGCTACGACCTCGTCATTTTCGGCGAAGTCCCGCGCAAGCTTCTCCACGACGAGGAGATGACCTGGCTCGCGGACTTTGTCGGCAAGCGCGGAGCGGCGATGCTCATCATCGACGGCCCTCGCAATGTGCTCCGCGAATACCGCGACACACCGCTCGGGCTCGTCTTTCCTGTCGAGTGGTCGGGCGACGGCATCCGCACCGGCATTCTCTCGCTCAAAGTCACCCAGCGGTCCGAAGGTATCGGCGCATTCTCGCTGAACACCGACCTCGCGACGAATTCCGACACCTGGCAAAAGCTGCCGCCTCCACACTATCTGGCAAACGTGAAGGCACTCCCCGGCGCGGAAGTGTATCTCGAAGCCGACACTGGCGCGGCAAAGATCCCCGCCGCCGTCCTTCGGCCCTTCGGAGCAGGACGCGTTTACTATCAGGCTTTCGACGATTCCTGGCGCTGGCGCTACGAAATCGCCGACCAGTATCATGTGAAATTCTGGAACCAGCTCGCGAGCTTCGTCGCAGAGCCACCGTTCGCTGCCCGCGACAAATTCGTCGCACTCGACGCCGGACAGCTCACTTACAATCCCGGCGACAGCGCGAACTTCCGCGTCCGCCTCCACGATGGTGAAGGCAAGCCCGTCACCGACGCAGCCGTCTCCGCCGTGCTCACCCGCGACGGACAAAAAGTGGCGACCATTTCACTTTCACCCGACGCCGGTGGACTCTACCGCGGAAAATCCGCCGCACTGGAGCCCGGCAACTACGAGATGTCCGTCGAGAGTGCCGTCGTCCCCGAGGGTCAGCTCAAAGCGCGCACGCAGTTCAAAGTCGCCGCCCGCGAGAGCGGCGAGCGCACGCTGCTCTCGGTCAATGAAGACCTGCTCCGCCAAGTGAGCACAGCCAGCGGCGGGGAATACTACCGTGAAGAACAATGCGACGCGCTGATCGCCGCCATCAAAGGCCTAAGCGACGGACGCATTGAGGAACGCGACACGATTCTCTGGCAGGAATGGCCCTGGTTCGCCGCAATCATCGGCCTCCTCACGCTGGAGTGGATTCTCCGCAAACGCGCTGGGATGCTG
>JAYSTZ010000596.1:0-3031 GCA_043719365.1 Verrucomicrobiaceae bacterium
CATCCGGTCGGCAGTTCTTTCAGCGCGGCGCGATAGCGTGTGAGCCATTTCTCCGTGAGATGCGCGTCGTCTTCGAAAATGAGCAGCGATTCCAGCCCGTTAGCGTGGGCCTTTTCCAGCACCCGAAGATGCGCACGGCGACACCCCACCATACCACGCAGATACTTTGGAAACGAGCCCACTTCCTTAAATCCCGCTCGCCCGACCTCCGCGATTTCCTGCGGTTCGATTTGCGCATCCGTCACCCGCACCCCATCGGAAAACCGAAACGCAACTCGCTCCTGCTCCATCATCGCCACGACTCGCTCACGCCGATCTCTTCGCTCCGGCAGGCTGATCACTACGACATCGTCCGCGAGTTCCAGTAGCCCGCGTTTCGATGTTCGCACTTCGACACTTGTCCGCTCGACGGGTTTGCCTGCGACGCGATGCACTGGCGGGAATTTCCAGCCCAGCGGCTCCGCATCTTCACGTCGGAAAAAATTAGCGTCCACGCTCCGATGAAAGAACGCCGCGAGATCGGCGAGCCCCATACCCAGCGCAGCCGGTGCCAGCTCGCGCAGCGTTTCGTTTTCCATCTGCGCAAACACGACCGCGGGCACGAAATCATTTCCCGTCACCTCGCGCTCCTTTTCTCCGAGCCCGGTTGCGTGCAAAACCGGGGATGCACCATCACGCCACAGCTCTGCACCCGGCAAAGCCGCCGCAGTCCCCGCCAAGAATGTCACCAGTCGCGTCTTCACGATATTTGCCAGCGCACCCAGCAGCCACGCGAGATCGCCCGCTTGCTTCTCTGAGAGCGGGATGATTTGCACCTGCCCTTCCGAGCCGGGGAGCCACAGATCCTCCGCACCCATTCCCGAGAGCAGCACAATCACTGGCGTCGTCTTCGGTAGATTCCAAGTCAGCCAGTTTCGCTGAAAATCTCCCGCTTCCTCCGCCGGGACCACGACGACAATCGTCGTATCCTCCGCAACGCGCACCCGCGGGGCCGAGGCGAGTGCCGCATCCGCCTCTACTTCGCACCGCAGCGCCCAGGCTTCTTCGCTCCAATACGGCGCATCGTCCGAATAAACCACCACGCTGCCCTCCGACGCCTGACCGCCGTACATCTGCGCCGTCGCAAACGGAAACCGCCGCCCCACCGGCTGACCTTTCGGCGCACGAAACCCGCCCCCTTCCGAATGATGTTCATCCACAATCCGAGGCTCACTGCGAAACACCGGCCAGCCCACGACCTCTGCGTCGAATGCCGCCGCCAAATCGCCCGCTGGCAAATGCCACGGCAGCATCAGCATCGACACCGGACACGGCGTTGCTTTCGCACACTCCTCCAGCAGTTCATCCCAATCCGGCACCTCCTCCAGACTCGCCTGATAAAGCTCCGCGCCCAGCCGCGCACACAGGATGCGCAGCGACTCATTTTCCTCGCCGTGATGCATCACCACCAGCCAGCCATCCCAGTGCTTCCGGGCGGCAAAAAGCGAAAGGCTCAACTGCTCCAGGCTCCCCGTCCCCGTATTCATAAAGACCACCCCGTGTTTTCCATCGCCTACATTCACATGCGGCACCACGCAACGCCCGCGGTGGAAAGTCCTCCACCACCGCCCGCTGTTGCCGATGTGATTGGTGACTTGTGAATCGTGATTTGTGCCGCAAGCGACGGATTGCGCATCTCCGCGCCTTTTCCGACCCACCCGCTCCGGCGTCCCCAGCAGCAGCGCAATCGTGTAAGTCGCATCCGGCCAATGTGGGAGCCCATACACATCCCCGCAAATTGTCCCGCCCTCCCGCATCTTCGGCAGCCAATGCGGGAGCGCCCGGCACAACCACTCCGGCGCGACCTCACCCGGGATGTAGAGCAAATCCAACGAGCCATCCGCAATGAGCGCAACATTCTCCACCGAATGAACCCCAAGATTCCGCAACCGCTCATCACCCGCCGACTGCTCATCGAAGTGCCGACGAAGCACCGACCGCTCCCCCTCAATCATCGTGCTCCCACTCGGCACATGGACGCAGAAATGATCCACGAGATACACCGTGGAAAACTCCCGCGTGACCGCCTGCCAGCGACCGCCGGGAAAATACCCAATCACCGCTGCATTTTTATCCGCAGATTGCGCAGATTTTTTATCATCCACGGAAGGCACGGAAGGACACGGAATACAACCCTCGCCCCACGCGGTTTCGTCCCGCTCTCGCGAAGCCTTTCCGTGATCTTCCGCGTCTTCCGTGGACAACCCTGCGCGGCAATCTGCGTCATCTGCGCAATCTGCGGACAAAAACCGCGTCTCAAATCGTGGAGTCACCCGACCGCCCCAATTCGGCCCATAAATCCCCAAATGAATCGCCGTAAACGGCAACACCCGCCGTTTCGATGGCAAAAAGCCCGTAGTAAAAAGGAAATCATCATGCGCCGAGCCCTCCTTCCCCGTCCGCACCGGATACCGATTCGGCAGGGCATCCAGCGCGAATAGATTGAAATACCCGATCGCCTGCGAATTCCGCGCCACCAGCCGGTCCCACGGCTCACACTCCCTCAGCATCTCAAATTGCTCCCGAGTCTCGCACACCTTCCGTCCGCCCATCGCATACAGACACCCGCTCTCCAGCGGCATCGTCCGCACCCGCTCGCCGAAGTAACGTGGAAGAAGAACATCCGCATCCAAGACAACGCACCAAGTCTCTCGTAGCTGCGACGCCTCGTCGCAGGAAGTGCCCGCGACGCCCCCGTCGCGAACGTCCACTTGCGGCGGGGCGCCGCTCGCACCACCTGCGACGAGGGCGACGCAGCTACGTCGCATCACGTGCTCAATCCCCTCATTTAGCACCGGCCCCTTATTATCCACCGCATGGAAATCCTTCCCATCCGCCTGCAACAGCGCGCTGTCGATGCACTCGATTCCATACTTTGCACAAAGCCCATGCGTCGCCCGGTCGAGCGGCACCGTCACCACCACCCATCGGTCAAAATGCACCCGATTCCCCACCACACATTCGAGGTAGTCCGAGTAATTGATACAAATCG
>JAYSTZ010000597.1:0-3027 GCA_043719365.1 Verrucomicrobiaceae bacterium
CCGGAGAAGTGGACGATCAAAAACGAGCCGATGGCCGGGGCAAAAGACGGCGGGACGTTGCCGGGGCTGGCCGCGCAGCGCGTGGCGGGCAAGCCGTTCATCTGCACGGAATACAACCATTCTGCGCCCAATACTTACGGGGCCGAGACGGCCCCGCTACTGGCGGCGTTTGCGGCGTTGCAGGATTGGGACGGGGTGTTTTTGTTTGCGTATTCGCACAACGACAAATGGTCGCAGGAGCACTTCGACAGCTTCTTCGACATCGCAAGGCATCCGGTGAAGATGGCGACGCTGCCGGGCGCGGCGGTGAGTTTTCGGCGGGGGGATGTCGAGCCGGTCCAAGCCAGCGTCCACTTTGGCATGAGTAAGCGTGGCGCTATCGATTCGGCCTTGACCAGCGGGCCGCAGATTTTCCGGAAGAAAACCGAAGCGTGGCCGGAACCGATTCTGACGGAATTTGCATTCGATGATCGGCTCTCGGACGCCGACGGCGAGACGTCTGCGACGTTCAAAGTGTTGAACACGACCGAGACGCTATTTTTCCCCGATGGAAAATCGACAACGACGGATTTGCCGCGGAACCCGCCGCCTTTGATCTGGCAGACGGACGCCTCGACCTCCGCCCTGGTCAACTCCGGGCGAGCTTCCCCTGCTTCACTCGCCACATTGGTATCACCCCGCTCGACGTTCCAGATCGGCAGAGCCTTTGACTTGCAGAACCACAAGCTCGGTATCAAACGCCACAACGTGGGGGGATGGGCAAGCTTTCAACTCACCGTGATAGAAGGAGAGGATTTGGCGACGTCAAAAAAGATGCTCATTACCGCCACCGGCGACATCGCGAATACCGACATGGGGTGGAAGAATGCGGAGAAGACCACGGTGGGGCGCGATTGGGGGAAGGCGCCAGTGCTGGTCGAGGGGCCGGCGGCGAAGATTGAGCTGCCGGGGGGCGGAAAGTTTAAGGCGTGGGCGCTGGATGAACGCGGTCAGCGCCGCGAGGAAATCCCCGTGGTGGATGGGAAATTGGAAATCGGCCCGCAGTTTAAGACGCTGTGGTACGAGGTGGAGCGGCAGTAGGCGGGTCGGACGCGAAAGTCCCCAAGGAGGGGGAACGTCCCGTTCCCCTGCGCGCCGAAGGTGAGCCCATACCGTGAGAGAACGGGGGAACCACTCCGTGGTTCAGGGGGCCGAGACGGCCCCCCTCCTTGGGGCCTTTCGCCCTTTGTGTGCCGTGCGCTTTTAATCAAACCCCCGGCGCGGCGCGGCGTTTTTTCCATTTGCCAGAGTGGCATCCGGCACGGAGACTGCATTCTTAAATGATTCCACATGCTTGGCTTCTTTGAACGTCAACGGCTCGTAAAAAAGGGCCTCGCTCCACAAAAAACGCGGCGTCGTGTCACCGAGAGCGAACTTCTCGATACGCTAGAACACGGCCTCGTCGCGAAAGTGCTCCTGCTCGGGGCGTTCGCGATTGCGTTTTGCTGGCTGATTCTCCTGCACACCATCGACCTGCCGAGCGAGATTCTCGTCGTGGCGGTCCTCATCTTCGGCACGGCGGCGGCGCATCTGTGCCTGAATCGTCCGGAGATTTGGGGGCGGAATTCGCGGCTGTTGCTCCTGCTTCTCGTGATGTTCGTCCATTTGGGGGCGATGAAGTGGTGCTTCCTTGCTTCCAATGAAGCGCTTGTCGTTTCGGGTAATGCGGTGCCGGATAGTCTCGGGCGTTTCATCAAGCGCGATATGTGGCGGCTGGCGGTGCCGTTCTCGCTGGCACCGCTGCTCATCAGCGTCTTGCTTGGGCGCGCGATGGGTGTTTTCGTGACCGTTTTTTGCACGCTGATGAGCATCCCGACGCTCGCGAGCATCGACGCGGATTACGCGCTGGTGGTCTCGAATATGACGACCGGGCTGGTCTGCGGATTTGTGTCCGTTTTCCTCACGCTCGATGTCCGCAAACGGAGCGAGCTTCTCCGCGCGGGGCTTTTTGTGGGGCTGGCGACGTGGGTCTTGGGAATTGTTTTCCGGAAGAACATTTTGCTCCACCTGTGGGCTGAGACGGGTGTGATGGATTGGTCGATGCTGTGGACGCTGAGCGCCGTGGCCATTGGCGCACCAATCGTCCTGACGCTTTTGATGAGCGGTGCGCTGCCGCCGATCGAGGGGCTCTTCCGAATCACCACCCGCGTGCGCTGGCAGGAGATGGCCGATTTGAACCATCCGCTGCTGAAGCGCATGACGCTGGAGGCACCGGGCACATTTCAGCACAGCCTGGCCGTGGCGAATCTTGCCGAGGCCGCGTGCGAGGCGATCGGTGCAAACTCCACGATGGCCCGCGTGTGCGCTTATTTCCACGACATCGGGAAGCTCGTGAAGCCCGAGTACTTCACCGAGAATATGCGGCACGACCGCAATCCGCACGACGACCTCGCGCCCACGATGAGCGCCCTCATCATCATCGCCCATGTCAAAGAGGGCATCTCGCTCGCCCTCGAATACAAGCTCAACCAGGAGATCATCGAAGTCATCCAGCAGCACCACGGCACGTCGCTCGTGTACTACTTTTACAAGAAGGCGATGGACCAGCAGCAGGCCGCGCAAAGTGACGGCAAGATTGCCTCGATGCACGACGAGGATCTGCCCGAGGTCAGCGAGAGCAGCTTCCGCTACGGCGGGCCGAAACCGCAGACCCGGGAATCCGCCATCGTCAGCCTCGCCGACGCCATCGAAAGCGCCGCGCGCAGCCTGGAGCGCGTGACTCCGCAGAAAATCGAGCAGCTCATCACCGACATCATCCGCAAGCGCGTCGCCGACGGCCAGCTCGACGACTGCGACCTCCGCTTCCGCGACCTCGAAGCCATCGCCCAAGCCTTCCGCCACACGCTCAGCAGCATGATGCACTCGCGCGTCGCATATCCCGACGACACGCACACGAAGGGCAAGCGCGGCTCCGCCGTCACCAGCGGTGTGCGCAACCGCAGCGACGCCTCGGCGGCGTAAGGAAGGATGGGTGTGTGGAGGGGCTTC
>JAYSTZ010000598.1:0-3022 GCA_043719365.1 Verrucomicrobiaceae bacterium
CTAGGCCGCCTCGCCGCCGGAGAACCCGCCGCATACGTCGGCGTCGTCCGCCTCAAAGCCGCGCGTGAAATCTGGCGGCAACGCATCGGCGGCGACCACCGCCTGCTCTTCCGCCTCACGCCCACGCACGTCCAAGTCGTGGACCTCATCAACCGCCGCGACCTCGACCTCCGCATCAAAACACTCGGCCCAGCGCACTCATAAGGGCAGACGGAATAAGAAAGCCGCAGGTCGTGAACTGGATGGCCGGACGTATGATGCGATGCCGCCGTGGACGAGACATGTGATGCCGCTGGTGTAGGCGAGATTTTCAATCTCGCATTGGGACTTCTCGCGCTCGACATGGGCGGGGTTTTATCCTTCAAACTCCGTGCACCATGTCCACCTTCAAACCCACCAATAGCCTTGAAATAAAGCTCCGTGAGATGATCACGGATAAGAACACGCTCTCCTGGAGCTTTTATACGCCGCTGGCGGCGGCGGAACTTTGGATCATCATCCAGCATCATCCGGAGCTGGATGGGAGCGATGAGGTCGCACCGAAAGGAGAGAACCCCGGAGTCTGTATCATGCAGGGCGAGAAGGCTTCGTTCATCGGCATCTATACTTCGCCCGATCGGGTGGAGGCGGTGTTTGAGCAATGGAAACTTTCGCGTGCGGAATGGACTTGTGTTTCGGCGCGGGGGTATCAATTGCTGCGCTACTTGATGACGTTTGATGCGGACCTGTGGATGAATGCCGGACTGAAGGACTGCCAGTATCATCTGGACCCGGGTATGGTGGAAATTCTGCTTTCGCGCCCGGAGCCCATTTACGAGAAAAAACCGGATCGCATGGTGGTGCTCAATACAAACATGGACCCGGTGAAATATCTTGGACCGCTGCGGGAATTCCTCGAAACGCAGCCAAACGTGCGGGCGGTGTGGATTTTCGGGGATGAGCGCGCCGAGCCTTTATCGGAGGGGCATGAGGCGTTTGTGCTCCAGCTCTTGATGGAGGACTCGGAGGACGAGAGCTTGATGGATCAAGTGAAGCTGATGGCAAAAGCGCTGACGCCCGTAGAGCACGAATGGGAGGTCGCGCTGATGATGGCGGATGACCGTTCGCTGCGGAATCTCTCAAAGCAAAAGCGGCCTTTTTATGAGGGGCGGGATTTTTTGAAGAAGAAGCGGCATCAGTGAATGTGTTCAGGCGCTCCCCTGAGTATCAAAGCTCACGGTCGAGCCGAAGCCGGGGATGCTTTCGGTGGATTTGCGATCGCGGGTTTCGCGGGGCATCCACCTGATTTGCGGGTTGTGGAAGTCGGTGAGGTTGATGGTTTCCCGGGCGATGCGGCGGGCGATGGGGGCGGGGTCTTCGCTGCGGGGGACGATGATGGCGGCTCGACTGAATTGGACGTTGGCCATGATTCTGAGGTCGGGTGGGCCTTCTCCAAATCGGGCTAGTTCGGCCGCGGTTTCCGGGTGTTTGCGGTAGTATTCGTCGCGTGGGAGCAGCCACACGTCGAGTTCGAGGGGGAAGGAGTAGCCGTCGCGCTGGCCGAATCGCAGGATCCAATCGTGACCATGCCAATGTTCGCGTCCACGAAGTTCTTTTGGGCCGTCTTTTGTGCCCAGGTAGGTGAGCATCACATCAGCCACGGGCGTGGATAGGTGGCCGTATTCGCCGTAGGTTTCATGGGCGGCGTGCCATGTGGCGTCGGCGCGGATTTCCAAGCCGGAAAAATCCCGCCAGTCGTGGGAGTGGAGCGGCAGGTTGTGGATATCAATGTCGATCCAACGTTCGATTTTTGGTTTGGCGTCGGGGCCGATTTCCTCCCATTCGGTTTCGGCGATTTGCAGCCACCATGAGATTCGGCGGCTCATGGAGTCGGCGGGGCCGATGTGGGCGCGGAGGTCGGCTTCGTAGGTGGTAGGTCGCCAGGTTTCTCCCTGCCATTGTATCCAGCCCATAATGGTTAGTCTTCGTAGTAGCCGTGAAAGTGGAGGCGGACTTGGATGTCGCGTTTGATGGCTTCGCTTGCTTTTTCGGAGTCTGCGAAGTCGTGAACTTCGATATGCTCGGGTTGGCCGGTGCCGAGCAGGGCGCGGGCGCGGTGGGTTGCTGTGGCTTCGGGGTCGGGGGCGTTGCGGGGGACCCAGACGGTGACGAGACCGAAGGGGACGTCTTCAATGAGGTAGATTTGGGCGTTAGCCTTCCAGAATTCGCTGTCGGCGTCGGATGTTTCGTCGATCCCGTCGGCGAGGACGGCTGCGGACTTTTGCTCTTTGAGGAGGCTGCGCCCGTCTTCAAATGCGGCGAGTTCGACGGTGAAGTAACGTCCGTTTCTGGCGGCGATTCGCCACATGTGGTCTTCGGTGAATGATCCATCGTCTTCATCGTCGGGCCCGTTGGAATACTCGACTTCGAGTATACCGTTTGCAGGGTTAGATTCGTCTTCGGGCGGGAACTCCCAGAATTGCACGGTTTCGAGTTGCTGCCATGCTGTGATGCGCGGCCGGAATGAAAAAACATCAAGGAAGATCATGGGTCTGTGGTAGGAGCGGACTCGCCGCCACTGTGGCCCGGCGGCGACGTAGTGCAGGCTGAGGCGCCAATGGACATCATCATGGCTGCGTGCTTCGGGGCTGATGCTGCATCGCAGCAAGGTCTTGCCGGGGACGACGGTCCATTGATGTTCGCGGAAGTAGAGCATTCGTCGGTGTGGATAGCGGAGCGGTGTCGGAGCTAAATCAGAAAACTCGGAGTGTTTGCAAGCGGGGAGCTTGGAGCGAGCCGTCGGGCGCTTGCGATCGGGCGGGCTCCGGGAACGGCGGTGGCACGACTCCGCCGACGGCGTAGGATCCTTTTGAAAAACGGATCCTCGCTTACGACTTTGGGTGTGATTAAAAGTGGAATCGCGTGGCACGGGTGCCCTCGCCCGTGAATGTGCGCCGGACGCCCCGCCGGGAGCGTCCGTCGCGAAGGAGGGCTCAGTGTATAGATGACCCGACTCATCAGTGTGCGGCTGCGCCGGTGAGTG
>JAYSTZ010000599.1:0-3021 GCA_043719365.1 Verrucomicrobiaceae bacterium
CTCCACTTCGAGAATCCAAATCCGAACATCGATTTTGAAGGGTTGAAACTGCGAGTGCCGGTGAAGAGCGAGGACTTTCCTGATTCGCCAACCGGTCGAATGGTTGGCGTAAATTCATTCGGCTTCGGCGGTGCGAATGCGCACATCGTGCTGGCGGAAGCTCCCGCAGGTGTCGAGGTTCCTATCGCGAATGAAGACCGCGACCGTGCGTGGCCGGTGATGCTCTCGGCGCGTTCCGAGGAATCACTGCGAGTGGCCGCGTGGCGGTTGAGCGCGTGGCTGGATGAGCATTCAAAATTGAACGGTCATTCGCCCCTGCTGCCAGACCTCACTTACATGCTCGGCGCACGGCGGAACCATCACTCGTACCGCCTCGCTTTGGTCTCCCGCTCGATGCCGGAAATCGTGCAGGAGCTCGCTTCGTTTTCAACAGGCCAGGAAGGGCCGAAGGTCCGGACAGCCTTCACGCCACGGCGTGGGCACGCTGCCCGCGTGGTGTTCGTAATGAGCGGACAAGGCACGCAATCATGGAGCATGGGCCGCGAACTGATGCGCCGCGAGCCTGTGTTCCGCAAGACGATCGAGGCGTGTGATGCGGCGATGCGTCCGTGGTCGAGGTTTTCGCTATTGGAGGAACTCGCGAAGCCCGAGTCCGAGTCGCGCATGGACAAAACAGAGGTTTCCCAGCCCGCAATCTTCGCGATTCAAATGGCGCTCGCAGAGCTTTGGAAATCCTGGGGCGTCCATCCGCTTGCGGTCGTCGGGCACAGTGTCGGCGAAATCGCCGCAGCGTGTGTCGCGGGCATTCTGACACTCGAAGAGGCCGCAAAGATTATCGTCCTCCGCGGTCGTTACATGGACGAGTGTGCGGCTTCCGGCGGGACGATGCTCGCAGTCGGAATGAGCGAGGAGGAGGCGCGCGCAATGATTGCGCGACATGATCGGACGGTCAGCATCGCAGCGTTTAACGGCCCCCGGTCGCTCACACTTTCCGGGCTAAAGACCTCGCTGGAGGCAATGGCAGCAGAGCTGGAGGAGCAAGGGGTGTTCGCGCGATTCCTGCAAGTGAGTCATCCGTTTCACCATGCCTTGATGCAGCCCGCCGCTGACGCGTTGCGCGCCGGCTTGTCCGGTTTGATGCCTGGAGATGCGACCATTCCTTTCTTTAGCACGGTGACGGGCGGCCTGTACGACGGCCCGTCGTGCGATGCCGGGCATTGGTCGCGTGGAGTGCGCCAGCCTGTGGAGTTTGCGGCAGCAGTTGCGGCGGTGGCGGAGTTTGGTGTCGATGTGTGGCTGGAAATCGGCGCGCATCCGGCCTTGGTGCGCTCGATTAAGGAGTGTCTCGCCGAGAGCGCGCCGAAGGCGGCAATCGTCGCATCGACGCGTCGCGAAAAAGAACACGAGTCGATTCTGGAAGCCGCTATGGAACTGCATCTTTCCGGCGTCGTGCTAGATTTCACTGCTCTATCGCCATCGCGCCGGATTCTTTCCCTGCCGGCTTACGCGTGGGAAAAGAGCCGCTGGTGGAACGAGTCGAGCGACCTCCGCGACGGACGTCTCTCGCCTGGCGGACGCGGATTGCTCGACGTGCGCCTCCCGCGTGCCACGCCGACTTGGATCGCACGCCTCGACGCGCGGCACATGGCATTTTTGAAGGATCATCGCGTTGAAAACATGACGGTGTTTCCAGCGGCGGGATTTGTGGAGATGGCCCTTGAGGCGGGTGTTCAACTTTTTGAAGGCCGGCCTTTCGCCGTGGAAGACTTCGAAATACGGAAGCCGCTGATTCTTCCGGAAGCATCCTCCGGTCTTTTGCTGGAACTGACCTACGATCTTATCGAGCGCACCTTCACGATTCAGAGCCGTTTTGAAAATACGGCTTCGTGGTCGGTCCATGTGATTGGTTCGATGCGCGGCGAGCGCACGGAGTCGCAGTTCGCCGCGACGACTTGGGAGGCTGCGCTCCCACCAGGCTTTGAAGCGGTGGATGTCGCAACATTCTACGGACACATGAGCGAGATGGGCCTGCGCTACGGGGAGGAATTCCGTCCGATTCGCGAGCTCGCAGCAGGTGGCGGAAAGTCGATGGGGCGCGTTTCATTGAGTGACGCGATTGCACACCGCGCGGCTGAGTATCCGCTTCATCCGGTCCTCTTTGATGGAGCGCTGCAAACATTCTCAGCGGGCTCGGCAACTGTGGAAGGTCGGACCGCCGGGCTCAGGCTTCCTGTGCGCTTCGCCCGGATTCTGTTTTTACGTTCGCCGGGTGCGATGGCCCACGTTCGCGCCGCCGTCGCGGTTGCGAATGATGAGTTCGTCGAGGGTGGAATCGACTTGTTCGACGAGTGTGGACGACCGTGCGTGAGAATCGACGGTTTCCGGGCAATCAGTGTCGAAGGCTCTCGGCGTTCAGGTAGAACAGGTAAAGGCCGCGACGTGGCGTATCACGTCGCATGGGAACGCTCGGCGACCTCGCAAGCCCGAGTTCATTCAGAGCCAGTGCCATTGCACCGGTTGCAGGAAGTTGCGCTGAGCGCACTGAATGAAGTGCTCGACATGCGAGGCCGCGATAAGCTCGACGCCGCGAGTGCAGCGGGCGACGAATTGACTGCGGCGCAAGTCGCCAACGGCCTTCGCGAGATGGGCGCAGGCACCAGCGCAGACGGGCTTTTCACGGCAGGCTCACTCGGCGTTGTTGATTTGATGGTCCCGTCGTTCGTGCAACTCGCAGACAATCTTGTCCGCGAGAACCTGCTAACCAAAGAAGGCGATGCATACCGGACCACGCCTGCATTCAGAAAGGCGGCGGACTCCATTCAGAGTGTGCTTAGAATGTGCATCGAAAAATTCCCAGGGCACATGCCGGAAGCTCTCTTGTGTGGAACCACCTGCTCTGAACTCGGCGCGATCTTCCGCGGAGAAAAGGACGCAGTGCAGGTGCTCTTCACGGGCGGTGGAGCGGAATTGCTCGACCAGTTTTACGGCGACGGCGTCATCACCAGTCCATGGCTCGCGGCG
>JAYSTZ010000600.1:0-7111 GCA_043719365.1 Verrucomicrobiaceae bacterium
GAAAAGTCCTGCGCATGTCGCCGACCGGCACGCTGGCCGATGCGACGGTGGTCGTGCCCGAGAGCGACGCGGTGATTGAGGGAATCACGCCCACGGCGACGCACCTTTTCATCAACGACCTGCTCGGCGGGCCGTCGCGGGTGCGGCAATTTTCGCTGGATGGAAAAGACGCACGCATCCTCCCGCTGCCCGAGGCATCGGGCGTCGGCGGGCTTATCGAAGTGGGCGACCGCATCGTCTTTCGCCTCACGAGCTTCGTCGCACCCTCCGCGTGGATGAGCTACGACCCGCTCGACGGCGCGATGAAAAAGACCGCGCTCTTTAATACATCGCCCGTGGACTTCAGCGACATCGAGGCCGTGCGCGAATTTGCCGTGAGCAAGGACGGCACAAAAGTCCCCGTGAACATCCTGCGCCGCAAAGGCACGAAGCTCGACGGCTCCAATCCCACGCTGCTCTACGCATACGGCGGCTACAGCATCAGCATGACGCCATTCTTCGATTTCGAGAACCGCCTGTGGTTCGATCGCGGCGGCATTTACGTCGTCGCGAACATCCGGGGCGGCGGCGAATACGGCGAAGAATGGCACCTCGCGGGCAACCTCACGAAAAAGCAAAACGTGTTCGACGACTTCGCCGCCTGCGCGAGCCACCTCATCGAGCGCGGCTACACGCGGTCCGAGAAGCTCGCCGTCGAAGGCGGCAGCAACGGCGGCCTGCTCATGGGCGCATTCCTCACGCAAAACCCCGGACTCGCCCGCGCCGTCGTCGCGCACGTCGGGCTCTACGACATGCTCCGCGTGGAACTGGATGCGAACGGCGCGTTTAACGTCACCGAATTCGGCACCGTCAAAGACCCTGCGCAATTCCGCGCGCTCCACGCCTACTCGCCCTACCACAATGTGAAGGACGGCACGAAATATCCCGCCGTCTTCTTCCTCGCCGGCGAGACCGACGGCCGCGTGAACCCCGCGCATTCCCGCCGAATGACCGCCCGCCTGCAAGCCGCCACCGCATCGGAGAACCCCATCCTCGTCCGCCTCAGCGCCGACTCTGGCCACGGCATGGGCACGGCGCTCGGCGAAAAGATCGCGCAGCAAGCCGACGTCTTCGCATTCCTGTTCGACCAGCTCGGGATGTCGGGGAAATAGCCCGCGCTGTTCGGAAGGTTCTCCACCTCGGTTCGCACATGCCAGCGCCGAAGGCGCGAAATGTAATAGCCCAGGCAGCGCGAGGAACGAGCGAGGCCTGGGTCCGCATCCACAAACGAATATGAGCCCTGTAAGGGCGACATTCTTCGCGTGGCGGACGGTTTGATCTCGCCCCTACAGGGCTCATTCTGTTTATCCCACCGGACCCAGGCCTGCGCTCCTTCGTCGCTTTGCCTGGGCTATTACATTGCCGGGCCTTCGGCCCTCATCCTCGCACTGTTGACAAACCTCACTTGCGATTCCGGGCGACCGACGGGGCCTTTCCCATCGTCGTTTTGACACCGCGCCGTGCGTGATGAACTCGAATCAGCACAAAAAGCCAAAGTCCAAGCACCGCACCGCCGCCCTTAGAACGCCTCGCAAGCGAAAATCCACTCCACAGCCACGAGCGGTTCGGAGCCGCCAGGTTGACATGCGCCTCCACCGTATGAAGAGACAGAAATTCATCAACTCATTGAAACACCACCCACCGCATTGGAGAGAATTCGGGCGCTTGGCGTTCGGCATCATTATTGAGGCGAACTCGATAAGGGTCGCCGAATGGGTAGGAGCGGATTGGTTCGGACTTCTTGTCCTTCACATCTGTGGCTGGGCCGCAACAATCGATGGCGGTATTCGCTTCATTGTGCGCTTGGTCAGGTTCAAGCGATAGCGCCGACGCTATTGCGACAGACTTGTGGCTGTAAATGTGCGACCGGTCGCACATTAAGGAAGCGTTCCCCTTCATGGAGTGTGACCCAACGGTGACGGCAAATACGCGACCTCGCGTATTTGGTGAAGCATTCCACTCCGCGGAGTGGAAGCGACTGGGGCCGGTTCCATTGTCGGCAAAGCGCCCCGCACGAGCCCTCTCGCTCGCGTGCTCCTGCTGAATCTGCAATCCACCCAAACTCCGCGCTTGCCAACCCTACGCGTATCCTTATAAACGGTGATCATGCGCCTGACTCCTACCAATCGCATCTGTTTCACTCCTTTACCAAGCCCGACCGAAGGAAATGCAGCTCCTTCCCCTGAAACTTCCGTTACCGACGTAAACTCCTCTCCGTCAACTATGTCCCCCGCAAGCCTTTCCACTTTTTGGGCGTTCCCGACGACTTTTTGCCCTCTCCAGACGACTCCACGAACCTTTCCGACGACTCTATGGGGTGGTCGAACGACTTTATCACCCTTCCAGACCACTTTTTCACCTGTTCAGACTACTCCACGGCATATCCAGACTACTTTGCGGCGGGTTCCGACGACTCGGCGGGCTCTTCCAGCCACTACACGCCCTTTCCCGACTGCTCGACGCCCTTGCCTAGCCACTTTGCGCCTTTGCCCGACCGCTCGGCGCGCACACTTTGCCATCCGTTGCTCCTAAAAACCCAACATAACACAACAAAACTAACATTATGGAACTTCATCAAGATGTCGGTGCGCGCGCCGACCAAACTATCCCTGTCTGGCAGACCCACTTTGGCACGCTCATTGTGAGCAAAATGAACGGCTCGGGCCTTCGCGTCCTTGCTGATGCGCTGGTAGCCACCGCGCAGCTTCGCGATAACAAACTCCAGGAACTCGACGACGCACGGCAGTCGCGCGACATCCTCACCGGCAAAATCCATTTGCTCGTGGTGAAAGTGCCGGCCCTCATCGCTGCGGCGCTGTCCGAGGAGCCGCACATCATTGCCGATCTGGACAAAGTTTTCGCCATCATCCCCGAAGGCCTCGAATCCTCCGTGGCCCGCGGGCAAAAACTCGTGCCCGTGTGGAAAGCGGCCAACGCGTTTCTCGCTGCGCAAGTGCCCGCGCTCCCCGCGCTGACTCGCAACGGGAAAACAGTCGCCGACCTTGAAGCGCTCATCCTGCAAGCAGCACCTGCGCTTTCTCTCGTAGCGACGCGCGAATCCGAAGCGGGCACCATCCGTGGCACGCTCCGCCGCGATTCGCTGCGGGTGGACCGGATCAATAAGGCGGCGTTCAAAGGCATGACGGCGCTCGCTGACGAAGGCACGCCGGGGTTCGACGCGCTCGCCACCATCACCACCACGAGCACGAGCCTGCTGCCCGACACCCTCGGCATCCGCTCCGTGCTGCAAGGCGGCACCAACGGCCTGCAAGTGCTGGTGAGCTACGAGCCCAGCACCATTGAGCCCGGCGAGACGCGCGAACTTCAATATATGCGCGACGGAATCGACGCGGATTGGACGACCATTGCGGTGGACGCGAGCGGCAACGCCCTCGGGCCATTCGTAGTCGGCCAGACTATCCGCCTGCGCACCGCGGTGACGAATTCGCATGGCACGCGCAATAGCGGGCCTCGGCGGCTGATCATTCAGGCGGTGGAAGGGTAAATATGGGGCTAGAACAAGACATCATTCCAATTTGGCTGATCGGCGGCGGAGAACACAAAGCGACTGCACACGAATGAATCTTGTCTCTCTTCTTCGCCGGACGCCGTCTCCACAGCTACCGCGCCGCGCTCCGCGGTTGCTGAGCTGGGGGTCGTTAGGCGACTTCTGGGCGATTTTCTGTTTCTGATATGGCACAGATGTTTACGAGAGCAGGTTGTATCAAAATCCTCGTCATTACAGCGGTTGGTCTCGCAGTGCTTCCATTCACTCCCGGATTTCAGCAGCGCCGGAACATGCGGCGCGCGGAGGAACACGAAAAAGCACTTCGACCGATTTTAGGAGCCGACCGCCGCTTTGAACGCATTAAGTTTAAAATTCATACCGGCTCCGGAGGGTCGTTGATTATACATGGGGCAGTTGCCAATTCCCAAGACGTGGAAGACTTAAAGAAGCTTGTAACGGCCAGCAATCCTCCTATCGACGTCATCTACGCGGTTGACCTCGCTGCGGAACCTACCCCGTTTCCCACGTTTCCCATTCAGAAATCTGAGACACCTACCCATGAGCAACAACGAGATGAATGAACTGGACCGGGCAGTCGTGCGGATGGCGAAGAGCCACGCGGCGTTGCCGGACTTGATGCGGTGCTTATCCGAGGGGGAATTGTGGACGTTCATTCCATGGCATCCCGAGGTGGAGGACACGGATTTTGAGCTGACAAACGGGATGCAGATGCCGTTTTCGCAGTTTGAGGATGAGAAGGGCGCGTTTGTGCCGATTTTCTCGTCGTTCGAGCGGGCGCGGGAAGCGATGAAGCAGGGGCGTTTTCCGGGGCGGACGTATTCCGCTGCGGCAGTCGATGCGAAGATTCTGATGCTCATCCTCGGAGGGGCAAACCTGCGGGCGCATGTGAATCGCGGGTGCAAGACGGGCGGGGTGCTGATCGGCCCGGACATGATGCGGGACATCGCCGATGGTAGCGCATTAGCGCCAAACGAACTCGAACCAACGAAGAACGTGAAACTTCAAAAGCTCGATCCGGCGGACTATCCGACAAACATCGTCCAATCGCTTTTCGAGCTTATGCGGCAGCATAAGAACTTCCGGGCTGCGTGGATATTTGGGCGTCCGAAAAGCCAGCCAGAGCCGCCCAATGGGCGAGGTTACAATCTAATGGTGCTCATGGAACCGCGCGACGCGGTGTTGTGTCGCGACCTGAATCTCGTGGCGGGCTCCGCCGCCGGAAAGCTGAACGAACTGGAACTGGGATATGTGCCGATAAATGATGGGAGCTACACGGCGAAGTTGTTCGCTTCGGCGGAGCCGTTTTATGTCGCGGCGGACTATGTGCGTCCCGTGAAGCAACAGGGCGACGAGTAGAACGCTCGACCATACCGCCTGACGCGCAGCAAGCGCCGGCGCCAGACTGATTTCGGCCCTAGAGGTACAGCGCGCGATGTTCAAGAGGCCGGATTTATTTCCCGTCCAGCTTCTCCTGCTCCAGTGATTTCTTGATCGCGCCGTGGAAGTTCTTTTTGAAGTCCGCGGGGCTTACCGCGGAGGCGGTGGTGGTTTGACTTGCGTAATCGCCGCCTTCCCAGCGGAGGTTGCGGATCTCGCGCGGGCCCTGCCACGGCTTGCCGTCGGCTTTCACGCGCTGCCCATCTTTGACCGTCGCGCCGCTGGGGCTGATGCTGAATTCGGTGACCGTCTGCCAGTCGGCGGGCGATGCGGTGATTTTCGGATCGGTGGCGGTGAGCTGAGTGATTTCAACGCCTTCGGCGTAACTCTTCGGCCCTCAACCGCGGTGCCCGGTCATTCCTGGCTCGCAGGCAGTCGTCCCTTTTACCCAACCGAGCTACAGCAGCGATTCCCCGGCGGCGAGGGCTTTGGAATAGACGCGGTGGAGGCCCCAACTGGCAAGCTCGCCATCAAGGATGTCCGCTTCGTTTTTGCTGTCGCCGGGCATGATGAATTCGGTGCTCCGCCCGTCGGCGCCTTTCGCGGCAATGTTTAGAAGCGGTGTGCCGGGTGCGTGTGTGGCGGTGACGGTGAGGTGGGCGCTGGCGAGCTCGAGACGCGAGATGGTCGCGCCGGCTTCTTCGCTGAGGTCGCAGACGATTCCGCCGTGCTCGCCTTCCATCCGCAGATGATTGCCGGAAGGCCCGTGTGCGGACCACCCGAGCTGTGCGGCGAGCCAGCCGATGAGGAGGATGGCGCTGGAGCGGGCGCCGGGGGAGTGGACGAGTTTGACGCTCTTGATGAGGTGTAGCTCGGCGAGATTCTCGGTATCGAAGATCTGGGCGATGGCCTGCCGGAGCCGCAGGGTGCGGGTCCACGCGAGGTCGCACATGACGGTGCGTCCGCTGCCGAGCTGGTGGCGAAGAGCGCTGAGCTGCTGGCGGGGATGCGGCCATGCGGAGGTGTCGAAGATGACGCGGTCCACCCAGCGCCAGATCTCCGGGTCCATTTCGTCCGGGCACTCGCAGCGCCAGAGGAGCGTGAGGGGGAGATCGGAGTCGAGCTGGCTGAAGAGGAGATTCGGCAGGAGCCGCCGCACATTTCCCTTCACATAAAGCGACACTTGCTCGGAGCAGATGTGTTTTGCGCCGGCTTTGGGGAGGTAGCAGCGGGCATTGATCCACGCCTGCACGCTATCGGTCGGGCCGGGCTCGATGCCGATGAGGACGGCGCGGAATGCGTGGCTGCCGATGAAGTTCTCGAGCAGCTCCGTGTTGGCCTGCATGGCTGCTTCGCCCTGGCAGATGATGGCGAAGTTAAACAGGGTGGCGCGGGTGCGCGTCTGGTCGGCGGCCCAGAGTTTTTTGAGTTCCTTGCCGATGGATGCGACTTCGACCGGCGTTCCGAGTGAATCGAGTGCGCCCATGTTACATCCTCCGCCATTCGCGGCCGTCGCTGCTCATGAGTTCGTCGGCTTCCTTTGGCCCCCAGGAGCCGGAAGCGTAAGGACAAAGCGGCGGCGGGGTCTCGCTCGCGTGCCACGCGTTTTCGATGACATCGACGTAGCGCCAGGCCTCTTCGACTTCGTCGCGGCGGGCAAAGAGCGTGGCGTCGCCGCTCATGGCATCGAGGATGAGGCGTTCGTAGGCCTCGGGGCTCTGTTTGCCAAAGCTGGTGCCGTAGTGGAAATCCATCTTCACGGGATCGATGCGGAGCGTGCTGCCGGGCACTTTGCACTGGAGCCGCAGCGAAACGCCTTCGTCGGGCTGGATGCGGATGACGAGCTGGTTCGGCCCGAGCGGGGCTTCGGCGGTGTTAAAGAGAACGCCGGGGGCTTCCTTGAATTGAATCGCGATCTCCGCGCCGCCTTTTGCGAGCCGTTTGCCGACGCGCATGTAAAACGGAACGCCGTGCCAGCGCCAGTTGTCCACGTGCATTCGCAGGGCGACGAAGGTCTCCGTTTCGCTCTCCGGGTTCACGCGCTCCTCGGTGCGGTAGGCGGGCACTTGCGTCCCGCCGATGCTGCCTTTGTCATACTGACCGCGCACAATATCGCGGCCCACGCCATCGGGGTCCAGTCGGCGCAACGCCCGGACGACTTTCACC
>JAYSTZ010000007.1:0-2183 GCA_043719365.1 Verrucomicrobiaceae bacterium
CGGAGGGGGTGGGATTCGAACCCACGGAACCTTGCGGCTCTCCGGTTTTCAAGACCGGCGCAATCGACCACTCTGCCACCCCTCCAGGCTCCGCAGAAACGGCCGGAGCCGTTTCCAAAATGGAGCACGGCCTATTACGCACCGGTCAGATTCGACGGCAAGCAGATTAGCCGCCGGGCGCGGCACATTCTCCCGCGGTGAACGGCGGTTTTTACCATCGCTTAACAAAATTCCGCTTCGCCGCTCATACGATCTTGACGCTCGAGCCCTTAGATAGCCGGCAATCCAACACCCCGCCGCCATGCACCACCCATTCCTCCTCACCCTCCTCGCGCTCGTCCTTTCCACCGCCGCGCTGCACGCCGACCCGCAGCTCACCTCGTGGTTCACCAGCGACTCCGGCCAGTACGCCCGCATTTACCAAAGCACCGCCGCAGAGACCGCCAGGACGGTATCCAAGACCTGGAGCCGCGGCTCGGGCGTACAGAGCAGCCCCACATATGCGGGGGTGAGCGAGATCGTGTCTTCCGCGAGCTGGGTCTATGTCCGCACGACGGGGCTCGCGAGCCACATCATGGGTCCGTGGTATCTCGACGACGGGGGAAATTTCCCGAACTTCCCCTCGAACACGGCGACGATCTATCGCATCCCGCGGACGCCAGCGATTCCGGGGACAAAGACGCTCACGGGCCTCGGGGCGACCGGGGAGATGGTCAATGGCGTGTCCATGTTCGACAGCCGCGACGCCTTTTCCTACAAGCACGACGCGACTACTGCCACCGACGCTACTCCGACTAACGGACTCACCGGCGATGGCATCTGGAACCGCGACGGCTATCACAATGAGGGTGTTACTTTCGACGCCGCTCTCGCGCATCAGGCCGGCAATAACTATCACTACCACGCGCAACCTATCGCCCTCCGCTACCAGCTCGGCGACCATGTGGACTACAACGCCACCACCAATCGCTACACCGAGAGCACGGCTGCGGTGACCAAACACTCACCCATCCTCGCATGGGCGGCGGATGGCCTGCCGGTCTATGGACCGTACGGCTATTCCACCGCGCTCGATGCCAGCAGCGGCGTGCGCCGCATGGTCTCGGGCTTCGCAAAACGCGACGGCACGAACGGCACGACTAACATGACAGTGCGCGAGGCGCTGCCTCTTTGGGCGCAGCGAATCCAGAATAAGACTGTGCTCACCTCCCTGCAATACGGCCCCCCTGTGGATTTAACCACCTACAAGATGGGTCACTACATTGAAGATTTCGACTTTCGCGGCGACCTGGGCCAAACCTTGGGCGTGAACTTTGACCTTAATGAGCAGAACGCGCGCTTCTGCGTGACGCCGGAGTATCCGGCGGGCACATGGGCTTACTTCACCACGATCAATGCGGACGGCACCCCGGCCTATCCCTACACCACGGGACGCCAGTATTACGGCAACCCCACCGGCGGCATATCCACGATCACCGAAACCGTGACCACGTATTTCCAAGGCGGGCCGAACAAGGCGGCCACCTGGTCCGGCACGCCGGTCGCGGTGGCGGGCGGTAACGTCACGCTCGCGTGGAGCGCAGTGGAAGGCGGCACCTATCAAGTGTCGGCGACATCGGACCTCGCCGTCACCGCCACAGCGCTCACGCCGACCGTGCTGGCCGCGGATGATATTGCCTCGGCCGTGGAGACCGGGGGAGCCACCAGTAACACGAAGCGCTTTTACAAAGTAACACGCACCGCGCTGGCTACGTTTGATGCGAATGGCTTTAACTATACCCAAGGCGGTGGTGGCGGCACAGCGGTCGCACCCGGCGGCAGCGCGGCGCGAGGGACAACGGTGACGGTGACGATCACCCTGCCGACTAATCCATCGCCGCCACCGGCAAACATCGCGCCGCTGAGCGTCACGCTGGCCGGCACGATCCCCGGCACAGCGGTCGCGCACACCGCGCAGGGCACCGTGGTCGCGACCTTCGCCATTCCGGCCAACGCGCCGACGGGGTTGCAAAACGATCAACGTCAACTTCAGCGTCACGCAGCCTCCGCCGAACTACACGATGACGAACGCTTTCACGATCAACTGATCCCGCCCGCCGGGATGCGCAGCGTGAAGGTGCTGCCGCCGCCTTCCGCGCTCGTGACTTCGAGCGTGCCGCGGTGCGCGTCGGCAATCGCTTTGC
>JAYSTZ010000061.1:0-2073 GCA_043719365.1 Verrucomicrobiaceae bacterium
ACATCCGGCAGTGCGACGAGTTGCTCGATGGTCGCGGTGTTCACGTTCACGGGGCCGCGCGGGCCGGGCTTGGGGAAGAGTCCGGCCTTCCACACGACGAAGCCCACAATGACGAGAAGGCACAGGATGAATTGCCACGGCGCGAGCCCGGCGATGGTGGTTTTCTTTGGCTGGTCGGGTGTGGTCATAGCGGGCAGTGGAGCATCTTCCGCGAAAAGCTCAACCCCGGTCGGGAAAAAAATCGTGATTGAATCGCGGGGCCATTCCCGCGCAGGTTTGCGGCTCACCCGTATATGATAACTCTTGGTATTGAT
Organism: Verrucomicrobiaceae bacterium; assembly: GCA_043719365.1. Lineage (GTDB taxonomy): Bacteria > Verrucomicrobiota > Verrucomicrobiia > Chthoniobacterales > Chthoniobacteraceae > SXWH01. Next base: position 315 of record JAYSTZ010000061.1, read on the forward strand.
AGTGGAACGCAGAGCACGAAATGTATCGCGCTCGATTTGGAATCCGGAAAGATCGTGGCTTCGGCCTCGGTCCCATACGGGATGATCGAGGGGCTCCCGCCGGGGCACCTGGAGCAGGACCCGCAGGTGTGGCTGGATGCCGTGGATAAGGCCGTGCGGGCCTGTATTCAACAGCTCGGGAAGAAGAAGGAGCGGATCTCGGCGATTGGTGTTTCGGGGCAGCAGCACGGGTTTGTGCCGCTGGATAAAAAAAACAAGATTATCCGCCCGGCAAAGCTTTGGTGCGATACTTCCACGACGGACCAGTGCAAGCAGTTCGAGACGGAGTTTGGCGGGGTGGACGGGCTCATCAATCTCGCGGGCAATTCGCTGCCAGCGGGCTTCACGGCGTCGAAAATCCTGTGGCTGAAGCAGAATGAGCCGAAGAATTTCAAAGCGCTGAAGAGCGTGTTGCTCCCGCATGATTACATCAATTTTTTCCTCACCGGGGAGAAGGCGATGGAGTTCGGCGATGCGAGCGGCACGGGCCTTCTCGATGTGCGGACGAAGGAGTGGTGCAAGCCGCTGATCGAGTTTATCGACGAGGAACTGGAGTCCTGCCTGCCGCCGCTCGGCAGCAGTCGCCGCGCGGTCGGGCTGCTCACGGATTCGCTGCGGGAAGAGTGGGGGCTGTTCAAAAGTCCCGTGGTCTCCGCAGGCGGTGGCGATAACATGATGGGCGCGATCGGCACGGGCAACGTGCAGGCCGGCGTGGTGACTGCGAGCCTCGGGACCAGCGGGACACTTTACGCTTTCAGCAATGAACCGGTGGTCGATCCCGAAGGCGAAGTCGCGGCGTTTTGCGACAGCACGGACCGCTGGATGCCGCTCGTTTGCACGATGAATGTGACAGTCGCGACGGAGCAGGTGCGCAAGATGTTCGGCTGGTCCCACACGGAAGCGGAGAAGCAGATCCTGGCAACCGAACCCGGCGCGGGCGGTCTCATTTTTCTCCCTTACCTGAACGGCGAGCGCACCCCGAATCTCCCGGCAGGAACAGGCGTTTTCCACGGCTTGACGACGGAGACGATGTCGCCCGGCCACATGGCGCGTGCGGTGATGGAAGGCGCGACGCTCGGCCTCGCTTACGGGCTGAACCGGTTCCGCCAGCTCGGCATCGAGCCGCAGGAAATCCGGCTGACCGGAGGCGGAAGCCAGAGCGGCGTCTGGCGGCAGATTTGCGCGGATGTCTTCGGCGTCCCGACCGTCTGCCTCGCAAGTGCGGAAGGCGCGGCGCTCGGTGCGGCGCTCCAGGCCGCTTACGCGAGTGCGGCGGTGGACGGCCAGCCGACGCGGTTCCGCGACCTCGCGGAGAAATTTGTCATCCTCGACGAGCAAACCCGCTGCAAGCCGCGGGAGGACGCCACAGAAGTTTATACAAAGATCCTCGGTCGCCAAAGCGACCTCACCAAACGCCTCCACGCGGCGGGGTACTTGTAAGTCCCGCCTTGCATCATGGCCCGCCGAAGGGCATCTTTCGCACTGTGAAACGGGAGAAACTTGATCCATTTTGGCACAAATCGCGTATCGCTGCGCGTATCTGGCTGAAGGCGCAACGTCGGCCATTGACCGAGCGTGACAAACGCATCGCTCGCGAATTGTTGACAGATAGAGGCGTGACCAATCGCCTTCTGGAACAAGGGACGGCCTCCGTAAGCGCGCTATATCGAGTAACAAGAAATGGACTTATCCGCAAATAGACCGTGGGCACCTGAATTAA
>JAYSTZ010000601.1:0-18751 GCA_043719365.1 Verrucomicrobiaceae bacterium
TCGCGCCATTCCGCATCAGCTCTACCGCGAGTTCGTCACCCAGGAATCCTGAGACAAAAATGAACGGCTGCTCGGGCGATATTGCGCGCACCATTGCGAGTGCTTCATCCCCTCGGAATCTTGGGACATTATAATCCGACAACACAACGTCCGGCTTCAGTTCGGCAAAGGCTGCACGAAAGGCGTCCTCGTTATCGACGCGCACCGCATTGAATAACACACCGGCACGGCTAAGCGACGTTTCAATAATGATCGCATCTGTGACCGAGTCCTCAAGAAGAAGCAGCCTGAGAGGTTCGGATTCTCTCATACCGACATACTCGCTAAAGAAATTCCGCGAATCATCCCGATGGACCCTTGATGTCCTCCATGCAGACGTCGCCTCTTCTTAGTCTGCAATGCACCGTGGCCGGGCCTGCCTACTCGATTCTCGTGACGCTGCACGATGGGTGCCGTGGAAACGGTTGTCTTTCGGTGGGCTCCCGAAGAAATGATGGAGGCGGAGTCTCTTGAGGTTCTCATCAAGCCCTCAATGCTCCCGTTTCACCGATGGGGAAGATCGCATTTTTTACCATTACCTCCGCGTTCGCCGTGCGTTTGAGCCGACAAAGCGGTAGCGGCATACCTGATGATTCTCCGGGCTGCGCAAAATCACGGCCATTTCTTTCGAAAAAGGCTGGCGGTTCGGGTCTAGCATGTTTGCGAGAAAAAACTCCGGCCACTTCGGTGTGGGATCGAATCGTATTCACGGCTGTCATCAATCTCGCTGACATGCGCTCCCATCTACACGGTCGGAGAAGAGTGGTTAGCATTAGTGTTGCTCGCCACAGGTGACACACAATTGTCGCTTTTCAAGTGCCGGAATGGGAAAATAGCATATTGTTTTATCGGGCCTACTTGTTGCTGCCGCCCGCATCGGTGGGCGAACCTGCAAACTTGCCACGGGCCGGCCATGGTAACTTTCGCGCCAGAAGATTATTGCCGGCGATCGCGAGGCTCTCCGAGTCGTGGATGAGTGGAGCAAAGCTCCTCGTTTCGTGCGAATCCGCCCATCCGTGCAAGTCATTCGTCAGCGGCTCGCAGCGTTCGTTCGTCAGGCTGGAGAGTGATTGCCCTCCGTTTGACGCGGCGCGGTCTCCTGCAAACTCCCATTCGGCGATTAGTGTCTTCCGTGGACAACCCATCGCGGATTTGAAATAGAAACGGGATGACAAAACGCATCGCTATTCTTTTCGCAGGCCAAGGAGCCCAAACCGTAGGCATGGGCAAGGATCTTGCCGCCGCTTATCCGGCTGTCGCGCAGCTTTTCGCCGAGACCGACGCGGTGCTGGGCCGCTCGCTGAGCGGGGTGGCGTTTGACGGACCGGAGGCCGACCTGGTGAAGACGGCGAACTGCCAGCCGGCGCTGTACGTCCACGGCCTCGCCTGCCTCGCGGCACTCCGTGCGCGCATCGGCGATGTGTCCGCGCAGTTTGCGGCGGGACTCTCGCTGGGGGAATTCACGGCGCACGCGGCGGCGGGGACGTTTGGGTTTGCGGATGGTCTTCGTCTTGTCGCCGAACGCGGCCGGCTGATGCAGCTCGCGTGTGAAAGCACGATCGGGAGCATGGCGGCGATGATTGGCGGCGAGGAAGCGGACGTGCGCGCCCTCGCGGCGGAGTCGGGTGTGGACGTGGCAAACTTTAATTCGCCCGGCCAGATCGTGTTGAGCGGCTCGATGGAAGGCATCGACAAGGCGGTGGCCGGAGCGAAGGACAAAGGAGTCCGCAAGGCGGTGAAACTGAATGTCGCCGGTGCCTACCACTCGCGCCTGATGCAGGGCGCCGCCGACGCCCTCGCGCCGACGCTGGCTGCCACGCTGATGATCACGCCGCGCTGTCCCGTCATCGCGAATTTCACCGCGCGCGCCGTGAATTCGCCGGAGGAAATCCGCGCTGCCCTCGCTGCGCAAGTGACCGGCTCCGTACGCTGGACGGAAACGATCGAGCACCTCGTGGATGTGGAGATGGTGGAGCTTTTCCTAGAACTCGGCCCCGGCGGAATCATCGCGGGCCTGGTGAAACGCACGCGGAAAGATGTGCCGGTCATCAGCATCACCGACTGCGCGACGCTGGATGCGGCGGTCGCACAACTGGCCTGACAGGTGCGGTGAACCACTATTCATCGAAAAACTGCGGATTTCCCTCCCACTCCGAGCCGCCTCCGGCGTAAGAGTGAACGTTTCAACCGTTGCGAAACGTTTTTCGTGAGCGACGTTGTCCATCCATGTCCCGAACCATCTTCGCAACTGCTCCCCTCAACGCTCGCAGGCTCGCACTGACTGCGAGCTTCGTCGTTTCCGCATTGCAATTACACGGACAGACGGCGGTGAATCTGACGGGACCTTCTTACACGCAGAACTTCGACGGCACGGGCACGTTACTGCCGGTGGGCTGGGGCTTCGGACAGGGAGTTCCGTTTTCCAATACAACGATCTCTGCGACGCAAACGGGTGGAACGACAGGCGCTGGAATCCTCTCCGGGAGCTCCTTGGGCGGTGCCTACTACTTCACGAACGGGACGGTGGATGTGGCGACGGACCGCTCGATCGGGTATCTCACGAGCGGCACGTTCTCGAATAATCGGGACATCATTTTCGCCTTCCGGAACACGACGGGACGCTACGTCACGGCGCTGGCGCTGACGTTTGACTACGAGAAATATCGCTCGGGGTTCAGCTCGCGCGACTGGTCGTTCTTCGCGTCGGCAAATGATTTGAGCTGGGGCAATGCGCTTGCCGGCGGAGCGCAGAGTTACGCGGCGGATGCGAACGCGACGACCGTTTTTACCCCGCCGCAGAGCGTGACGAAGGGCGTGACAATCAACGGGCTGAACATCGCACCCGAGGCGAACTATTACTTCCGCTGGAATTACAGCGGTCAGGGCACCGGCTCCGGCGCGCAGGCGCTCGGCATCGACAACCTGGGTCTGTCGGCGACGCTCATTGGCGGGATTCTTTACTGGGACACGAACGGCGCGACAGCGGGCCTCGGCGGCGTGGGGCTTTGGGATGCCTCGTCGCTGAATTGGAATATCGAGAGCGCTGGAACGGCGGCTCCGATCGCTCCGACCGCGGACCGGGAGTTGATCTTCTCCGGCACGGGCGGGACGGTGACGCTCGGAAGCGGCGCGGCGGCAAATGCGGGCATCACTTTTTCCAGCAACGGATACACGCTGAGCGGCAGCGCTCTCGCGCTAGGCGGTGCGGCTCCGGCGACGATTACGGTGACGAGCGCACTACACACAGTGACGATCGCAAGCGCGGTGTCAGGCAATGCAGGTCTGAGGAAATCGGGCGCTGGCAAGTTGGTGCTCACGGGAACGAATTCTTTCACAGGCGGCACAACCGTCGCGGCGGGAGTGCTGGAGATTACCACGGACCAAAGTCTCGGCGGGAGCATTAGCGGCGTGGCACTCGGAAGCGGCACGCTAAGATCGCAATCGAGCATCACGCTGGGCTCCGGGCGTTCGCTTTCCGGCAGCGGAACTATCGACATCGCGCCTTCCACGACGCTCGCATTCACGGGCAGCACGACCGCAGGCGATGTGGTGCTGCAAAGTAGCGGCACTTTGCGGCTGTCCGGAGTTTCCCCTTCCGTGGACTCGTTCGTCATTCAGGACGCAGGCCTCCTTGAAGGCGGGAGCGACGCCATCCAGCTCAGCGGCCCCATCACCAGCTCGCATGCCGCCGGCACTTCTACCGTCTCGGCGGGACTCAACCTCGGAAACACGCAGCACAATTTCACGATAGGCAACGGCCTCGCCGATATCGACGTCCTCCTCTCCGGAAATCTCCTCAGCGGCTCCAGCGGACGATTGATCAAACTCGGCGCAGGCACGCTCAGCCTCACGGGCTCGAACAGCGGGCTGACAGGCGGTGTCCAGCTCGGCTCCCCCTCCGCGACTGGCGGAACGCTCGTCATTCAAAACGGAACGTCCCTCGGCGCGAGCGGTGCGTTTCTATTTCATTCCGGCACTTTCCGGGCTACCGCGCCCGTCATCGAGCCCGAGGGCGTAACGCTCAACTTTGGCGGGTCGCCCACTTTGACCGCCGCCTTCGAGGGCAGCGCGATTCGGTTTCTCGGAACTGCGCAATTTTCCGGCACCGAAGCCCATACGATCGTGGCCAATTCCGACGTTGCTGTTTCGGGGGCGATTTCCGGAAGTTCCCCGTCGATTGCGATTCGCGGAACGGGCAGCGTCACGCTCGACTCCGGCGGCAGCTTCACGGGAAATGTCACCGTCGATGGCGGAAAGCTGGTCTTAAACGGAGCGCTTACCGCGGTAGTTCGCCCGTCGATTTCCGTCATCTCGTCGGGCTTGCTCGGCGGCAATCTCACCAGCGGAAGCCTCGGCGCAATCCTCGCCAATGGCGGCACGCTCAGTCCCGGAAACTCCGGCGACCCGACTGGAACGATTATCAGCACATCTGCGGGACTCGCACTCGACATCCGCGCAGGCAGTACGCTCGCGGTCCAGCTCGGCGGCAGCGGCACGAGCGATTACGATCGCTTGATCGCAAACGGGCTGGTGAGTCTCGGCGGAGGGCTCTCACTCAGCCTCGTCAACGGCTTCATCCCCGTTGAAGGCATGACATTTACCCTCGTGAGTAACGACGCAAGCGATGCCGTGAGCGGGACTTTCTCCGGACTGCCCAACGGCGGCAACGTCGTCGCATCGAGCAGCATATTCACCATTAACTACGCGGGCGGCGACGGGAACGATGTCGTGCTCACCACGATCCCAGAGTCTGCTTCCGGAGCGCTCTGCCTGGCGGGCCTCGTTCTCATCACAAGGAGACGGCGTGGTGTTTTTCGACGGTAATTTGCGAATGGTGAATAGTGATTCGTCGCAAGACCCGAAAATCCCGCCAGTTCGCTTGCTACAAATCACAAATCAGCCCCGCCGCAAACCCCTCAATTCACGAGGGGCAGTCCACTAGCCAACGGCAATGCGGTGCTCCGTCCCCTCGTCGATTGCCTGCGCCGCCTCCATGAGGAGCGATTGCCAGTTGCCGAAGATCGTCTGGGCTTCGGGAACCGTTTGGGTGGACTCTCCGACAAGGCCTGCGCGCCAGGAGATGATGTTTTTAAATGCATCGGGACCGCTGTCGTGGCCGTCGCCATGCCACGACTCGGCGTGGATGACTTCACCCCTGCTGAAGAAGACAATCCCGCGGGAATCCCCGTGCGAAAACTCCAGTGCGCCAGTCGCGCAGCTCATGCATTTGAGCTGGATGATATCGGACGGCGAGAGCCCGCCGAGCGTGACCTCGAAACCGTTGCCTGCCTCTTCTTCCTCGGGCGCACCGAGGAGCCGCGCGACTGCTTCCAGAAGGGCCTTGCGTTGGAGTGGTTTGGTGAGGATATGGAGGACGCCGAGCTGGCGGGCGCGATCCCGATAGTCGTTGTTCTGGCTGGATGTGACGATGAGCGCCTTGGCCTCGGGATGGAACACAGACATTTCGCAGAGGAAGTCCAGCCCGTCGCCATCGGGCAGACCGAGGTCCACGATGAAGAGGTCCACTTTTTGCTGGGAGACGAGGATCTGCGCATCGGAGACCTTGCGTGCGGTGATGAAATTGTGCGCCCTCGGGAGCGACCGCAACACATCGCGGATGTAGCTCTGCACGGTGCGCGTGTCTTCGAGGAGCAGGATGGTCGGATTGTCGGTAGGCATATAGAAAAAGTTGGTATTGCTCCCTACGCTGCGAGCGATGCCGGACCCGCGAGAAAGCTTTCAAGACCAAGTAGCATTTCAGATACCGCGCGCTGAAGTTCCGCTACTTCTGCGCTGAATTCTTTGTGACTACCGCTCTTGGCGCATTCCTCGAGTCGCGAAGCGGCCTGGTGCGCCGACTCGGCGTGAAAAACTCCGACGACTCCTTTAATGGCGTGTGCCGTGCGACCAATGATCCTCGCATCGCCTGCCTCGACCGCGGCATCCAGAGCCTCCATGAGTTCCGGAATATCCTCGTCGCGGCAGTCGCTCAAAAGGCCGGCGAGCGTCTCCTTCGACCCTCCCACGCTCGATAAAAGTGCAGCGACATCGAATGGTAATCCAGCATTTGAGCCGGGGGTCGGGAGCGGCGCGTAGATTTGCGTCTCCTGCCCCTGGGAGCGCTTCAGACCGGGAACGACGGACTCGATGCAAGCGAGCAATTCGTGCTCGCGCATCGGCTTCCCGAGATAGCCGTCCATGCCGGCGGCGAGACACTCCTCCCGCACGCCCTTCAGCACGTTCGCCGTGACGGCGATAATCGGCGTATGCGCGAGGTTCGACTCGACCTCGTGGGTGCGAATGAGACGCGTCGCCGCAGCGCCGTCCATATTTGGCATTTGAAGATCCATCAGGATAAGGTCGAATGTCCCTTTCTTGAACTTCACGATCGCCTCCTGACCGTCATCACAGAGGTGCACTTCATGCCCCCAATTGCGCAGATGGGAACCCGCGATGCGCTGGTTCGTGGCATTGTCTTCGGCCACAAGAATGCGTAGGCGTCTGCCGTGCGGGGCCTCATTCACGCCGATCGGATGCGCACTCACCGGTGCCGCCGGCTGAGGGTAGAGCGCGGTGCTCAGGACTGAACGGAGCCGGCGACCGCTGACAGGCTTCAGCAAAACGCCCGCCGCAGCAGGCTGATTCCGTGCGTCCTGATGCGTCGCAGCCAGAAGAAGGACGAGCGCGGGCTTCACTCCGGCCACGGATGCCGCAGATACGGCTTCGAAGAATTCCGCCCCGCCGGACGTGGCGCGCAGCGTGTCCGCGATGACAAAATCGAACCGTCCATGACGCATCTCTTTAATCGCAGTGGCTGCATCCGGGCGGCACACACACTCAATCTTCAGCGCCTCCAGTTTTTCTTGCAACAACGACGCAGCGAGCATGTGCGGCTCGACGATCAACGCACGCCTGCCTTCAAATGCGAACTGAGTATCCACCGCCACAATAGAACGAACACCGAACCGCGCCTGAAAACGAAACTCGCTCCCCTGCCCTATGACGCTTTCGACCGACACCGTCCCGCCCATCAAACCGACCAGTTCCTTCGTAATCGCAAGCCCCAAGCCCGTGCCTCCGTAATGACGCGTCGTCGAACCATCCGCTTGCGAGAACGCATCGAAAATGGAATCGCGGTTACCTTCTGCAATTCCGCATCCCGAGTCACGGACTGAGAAAATCAGCGTGGCCTCCGTTGCACCGTCCTGCCAGAATTCATCGGTCTCCACGCGGACGACGATGTCCCCTTGCGCGGTAAAGCGGAACGCGTTGCTGACAAGATTCAACACGATCTGGCGCAGGCGATAGGGATCACCGATCAGCACGTCCGGCACGTCGGGCCTCACGTCGAGAAGGAGCTCCAGTCCTTTGCTGTGCGCACGCGCGGCGTACGAGGCAAGCGTGTCATCGAGCACTTCCCGAAGACGGAAATCCGTCCGCTCCAGCTCCAGCTTTCCGGCCTCGATTTTTGAGAAATCGAGGATGTCGTTCAGCAACTCGAGGAGCCCTTGCGCAGAGCTGTTCACGGTCTCCAAAAAGTCACGCTGTTCGGGATCAAGTCGCGTCTTCAGCGTGAGTTCGGTCATTCCGATAATCCCGTTCACAGGGGTTCGAATCTCATGGCTCATTACCGCGAGAAAATTCCGCTTTGCCACGTTTGCCGCGCCCGCCTCAGCCGCAAGCTGGCCAACCTTCAAGCTCGCGCCCTCCAATTCCATATTGGCCTGCGCGAGGCGTTCGTTGGCCACGAGGAGCGCTACATTGCCTTCGATTAACTTCCGCCGGTCGGCGCTGCTGACATCCACCATCTGCCGCATCGCATTGGCCAGATGCCCGATCTCATCGTCGCGATCCTCCGTCGCTACGGTGACTGCGGAATTACCCGCAGTGATTGCCTTTGAAGCTGTCTCCAGGCGATAAAGTGCCCGGGTGACATCGCGAAGAATGGTGCGCCCGAGCATGAGTGAGAGTGTGAGCCCGATGGCCTGGACGGACAGCGCCCATGCGATTTGCCCAAACTGCCGCGCTTGTTCCGGCGTCGCGTCTTCCACCGGCTCCATCTGAGAAAGAAGCCACAGCCCTGGAATCAACGCCGCTGCCACACACAAGAGACCGCACAGCCGGAGTTTCTGGTACACCTTCAGCGTCCGCAAATAGCGCACATGAAACGGCTGCGCCGCAGGCTGTTTGATGTTGATTTGCGTTTTGGTCACGGCGATTCGGTGGCTTTCGATACTATTGCGAAAGCATTCCCCGCGCCCGGACGACTGGCCTCACGGATTCGCCGGCGGAGATGTGTGACGGAACTGTCTTTCCGCAAAACTTTGCACACGGCACGGCAATCGCTAATAGCAAGGGGAACAACCATGGTATCAGCCCGCGCGTCGAGCGATCACAGCACCCGCCCTCCGACAACGACTAATCGAGCAAAACTAGTTCTGCTCGTGATTGGAATCACGCTGGCTTTTGGCGGCGCGGAGGGCCTGTTGAGGCTTTTCTGGACCCCGACTGTTACGGTTCACGCCGAGACCCGCGGTGACCATCCCGACTATGGCTTCGCACCGCTCGCGGGAGCTACAGGACGATTCGCCCGCACGGAATACAATGTGGAGTTTCGCCATTCTGCGCAACGGATGCGGACAGACAAAATCATCAAAGCAGAGCGCGATCCCGGGACACGGGCGCGAGTGCTGTTTCTTGGGGACTCGTTCACCTACAGCATCGGCACTGAATTGGAGGACAGCTTCACCTCCCGAATCGCGGCACGCTGGCCGGATGTCGAGTTCATCAACGCTGCCTGCACGGGCTACGGTCAGCGCGAAGAACTCGCGGTGCTCGATAAACTCGGCGAAGCGGTGAAACCCGAGGTCGCGGTCATCACTTTTTTCTGGAATGACGTGGAAGACATCCTTCGCCCGGAGCCCGCATACTCGCTCAATCGGGAAGGCAAAGTCCGCCGCACCCACCCGCCCGCCACCGAATCCTCACCGCTTGCGCTTTGGCCCGCACAAACGTCATTGCCGCAGTCCAAATGGAAGACCTGCTATTTATTTGAAATCCTGCGCGAGACTACCGCCGCGTTCCGGCGCAAACACGCGGACAAGATGCGCCCAAACCAAATCAACTCTCCGCAGCAATTGGACGAGGCCTGGCAGCGTTTGGACGAGCAAGTCCGACTCATCAAACTACGGGCGGATGAAATCGGAACGAAGCTCATCGTCGTCCACATTCCCGACTACAATCTCATCAATCCCGAGTCCGTAATCTCCAGCGTGAAGCCGCTCAATTTCACCACCGCCGAACGACTCGCCCGGACCTGCGCGAAACACGGAATCCCAATGCACGACGCCATGCCCGCGCTGAAGGCGGCATACGAATCCCGAGGCGGCACTGCCGGCGCAAAAACGTCCCCGCTTTACTACGAAACCGATCGACATCTTACCGTTGCGGGAAATGCCGTCATGGCCGAGTTTCTCGCTCCGATACTGGATGAGGTTCTGCCGAATCGTCCTTCAAAATAATGCCGCACTACGTCCTCGGGCTTTCCGCTTATTACCATGACAGCGCTGCTGCGATTGTCCGCGATGGCGAGATTATCGCGGCTGCGCAGGAGGAGCGTTTCACCCGAAAGAAGCACGACCACGCATTTCCGAAACATGCAGTGGAATACTGTCTCCGCGAGGCGGGAATCACGCCGGAGCAGGTCAGCTACGTGGTCTTTTACGACAAGCCTTTGCTGAAATTCGACCGCCTGCTGGAGACCTACGTGGCCTATGCGCCGGCGGGGCTGAAGTCGTTCATGATGGCGATGCCGCTCTGGCTAAAGACGAAGCTTTTTCTGCCGCGCGAAATCAAAGCGTCGCTCAACGGCACTTACAAGAAGCGCATCGCCTTCACAGGACATCACGAATCTCACGCGGCTTCCGCGTTTTTCCCGTCGCCCTTTGATGAAGCCGCGATCCTCACGCTCGATGGCGTGGGCGAATGGGACACGGCGAGCATCGGGCACGGAAAAGGCAATCGAATCGAGATGCTCAAGACGCTGCATTTCCCGCATTCGTTGGGGCTGCTGTACTCGGCGATTACTTACTTCTGCGGCTTTCGCGTGAACTCGGGCGAATACAAGCTCATGGGGCTCGCGCCCTACGGCGAGCCGCGGTATGCGGACCTCATCCGGGAGAAGCTGCTGGACCTCCGGGAGGACGGATCATTCCGGATGCAGATGAAATATTTCAACTACGCGCAAGGTCTCACGATGACCGGGCCGGAGTTCGATGGGCTGATAGGGGGACCGCCGAGGTCCGCGGAAAGTGCCATCACGCAACGCGAGATGGATCTCGCGGCGAGCATCCAGAAAGTGACGGAGGAAATCGTCCTTCGCATGGCCCGCCACGCAAAGAAACTCACGGGAGCAAAGAACCTCGTGCTTGCAGGCGGCGTAGCGCTGAATTGCGTGGCAAACGGCATCCTTCTGCGCTCCGGGATTTTCGAGGATGTTTGGATTCCCGCGCCTGCGGGCGATGCGGGAGGAGCGCTCGGCTGCGCACAATTTGTGTCGCATCAACTGCTGAATGCTCCGCGCAATCCGGGGGGGCGCGATTCGCTGAAAGGCGCGCTGCTTGGCCCGAAATTCGCCGACGCGGACATCCGCACTTTTCTCGATGGTGCGGGTGTCAAGTATCACCACTTCGACGAAGAACCGGAGTTACTGCGCACGGTGGTGAAGGCAATGACGGACGGGAATGTGGTGGGCTGGTTTCAAGGCCGGATGGAGTTCGGACCGCGGGCGCTAGGAGCCCGGAGCATCATTGGCGACCCGCGCAATTCCGCCATGCAGACGCAGATGAATGTGCGAATCAAATTTCGCGAGAGCTTCCGCCCATTTGCGCCGAGCTGTCTGGCCGAGGATGCGGCGGAATGGTTCGACCTCGACCGCGAGTCGCCATACATGCTGCTCGTCGCGCCAGTGCTGGAAAAACATCGCACGCCGCTTTCGGACGAAGATCGGCGGCTGATGGCGGAAGACCCGGATCTGCGCAAGCGCGTGAACATCCCTCGAAGCACGCTGCCAGCAATTACGCATGTGGATTACTCCGCGAGAATTCAGACGACGAGCGAGGAGCGCAATGGGCGTTACTACCGGCTCATCCGTGAGTTCAAGCGACAGACGGGAGTGGGCGTGATCGTGAACACGAGCTTCAACATCCGCGGCGAGCCCATCGTCTGCACACCACGGGATGCGCACCGCTGCTTCATGGCGTGCGATATGGACGTGCTCGTGCTGGAAAATTGCGTCCTTTATAAAAGGGAACAGCCGCAAATGAGCGCCGCCGAGCGCGAAAAATACGTCGGCAGTTTCAGCCTAGATTAACAAGCCATGATGAACCCATTCAAAGAAGTGAACTGGAAACCCGGCCTGCCGGAATTGCGGAGCTTCGGGCGAAGTCTGATGATCGGCTTCCCGATTATCGCGGCGGTTTTGTTTATCTCCACCGCTCTACGGATGTGGAGCGTCCCGATTTGGCCGCTGTGGGTTGCGCTTGGCGGGCTTGGGACCGGCGCGCTGTGCCGCTTTGTGCCCACCGTCGCGAGGCCGCTCTACTACTTGTGGTATGGCTTCGGTTGCACGATGGGATTCATCATCACCAACGTCGTCATCAGCGCCATTTACTATCTCGTTTTCGCGCCGATCGGATTCCTCCTCAGGGCAACCGGACGCGATCCGATGGAGCGTCAGTTCCTGCCGCCCGGCGAGACTTACTGGAAGGACGCTGAAAAAATCACTGACGCCGAGCGCTATTTCCGCCAATACTAAAGCCATGTCCGAGCCCGAACCAAACTCCTTTGAACAATCCGCCGAAGCGAAACCCGCAAGCCTCGGCCGAGAAGTTCTAGATCTCCTAAAGCACAATAAGAAGTGGTGGCTCGTGCCGATCTTGATCGTGCTGCTCGGCGTGGGCGGGCTCATCGCATTCGCCCTCATCTCACCCGGCGCCGCGCCATTTATCTACACGCTGTTTTAAGCGCCGCCCCTGCACCCTGCGAACCAGAAGGCATCGCCCTCAATAGTTCGGCGAAAGCCTGCCGGGCAGTCGGAATCAAACGCTGCACTTGCAATGCCGGTGGCTTTATGGGCCAAAAGACGCTGCCTGCTGACTGAATGAACAAATCCATTAAATCCATTATCGCCCGCCATGAGACGGTCCTGTTTGTGGTCCTCATTATGGAACTTGCGCTCTTTCACTTCATCGGGCGGAAATTTCTCACAGGCGAAAATCTCGCGAACATCGTCCGGCAGACCGCAGAGATCGGTCTGCTCGCGCTGGTGATGACGCCCATCATTCTCACGGCGGGAATCGACCTTTCCGTCGGCTCGCTCATGGGCCTCTGCGCGGTTGCGTTTGGGATGCTTTGGAAAGACGCCGGTCTTTCTCCGTGGATTGCCGCGCTCGGGGCGATCGGTGTTGGCGCGCTCGGCGGCGGATTAAATGCGTTGCTGATTACCCGGCTCAGCCTGCCTCCGCTGATCGTCACACTCGGAACCTTCTCGCTTTTTCGCGGATTGGCAGAAGCGTTCACCGGCGGCACGAAGTCTTACACAGGGTTCCCGGAATCGTTCCTCGCGCTCGGCAATGGATTTGCGCTGGGACTTCCGATTCAGGCCTGGGTATTCGGCGTCATGGCTTTGGGCGCCTGGGTGCTCGTGCACAAGACGACCTACGGCCGTTCGTTCCGTGCGATCGGATTTGCACCGGAAGGAGCGAGGTTTGCAGGCATCCCCGTGCAGCAAAGGCTTGCTCTCGCCTACACGATGGCCGGCGCTGTCGCCGGACTGGCGGCGGTGATCTTCATTTCCCGCGTCACCGAGGCGCGCGCGAATGCAGGCTTCGGCTATGAACTGGCGGCCATCACCGCGGTAGTGCTCGGTGGCACAAGCATCTTCGGTGGAGCCGGCACCATCCACGGAACGCTGCTGGGAGTCGCAGCCGTCGCAGTGCTCGGCAATGGACTTTCGCGCATTCTCAGTATCTCGAACATTTCCCGTGAACTCTCCGGAATGCTCACCGGCGCGCTCCTGCTTATCGCGTTGAGCGCAGGCGCCGTGATGAAGATCCTGGCCGAGCGCCGCGCCCGAAAGGGTAGCGTAAAAGCGGCGGGTTAGCCCTCGAATGCGCGGACCACGACGGAGACGTTGTGCCCGCCGAAGCCGAAGCTGTTGTTGAGCGCGGTGCGCACTTTCTTTTCCCTGGCGACATTCGGGACAAAATCCAGGTCGCACTCTTCGCCGGGGCTTTCGAGATTGATGGTCGGCGGGATGATTCCCGTCTGGATGGTCTTTACACAGACGACGGTTTCCACCGCGCCCGCAGCTCCAAGAAGGTGGCCGGTCATGCTCTTTGTGGAGCTGACAGGAATGCGGCGGGCGAGGTCGCCGAGGACGGCTTTCACAGCGCGCACTTCGCAGACGTCGCCCATCGGGGTGCTTGTGCCGTGGGCATTGATGTAATCAACATCGCTCACATTGATCCCCGCCCGTTCGATGGCGATCCGCATGGAGCGCTGGGCCTGCTCGTGGTTTGGGAGCGGAGCGCTCATGTGATACGCGTCGGCGGTCATTCCGTAGCCGACGACTTCTGCGTGGATGATCGCGCCCCGGGCTTTGGCGTGTTCGAGTTCCTCGAGCACGACGATTCCGGCACCTTCGCCCATCACGAATCCGTCGCGGTCGCGGTCCCAAGGACGACTGGCACGGGTCGGGTCGTCATTGCGGGTGCTCAGAGCTTTCATCGCCGCAAAGCCGCCGATCCCCAACGGGACGATCGCCGCTTCACTTCCGCCTGCGACAAAGACATCGGCGTCGCCGGAGCGGATGAGCCGCCATGCCTCACCCACGGCATGGGCGCTTGTCGCGCAGGCGCTTACCGGGGCGAAATTTGGGCCTTGGATGCCGTATTTCATCGAGATCATTCCGCTCGCCATATTAACGATGAGCATGGGAATCATGAACGGCGACAGGCGGCTCGGGCCTTTCTCCATATAGATCGTGTGCTGGTCTTCGGTCGTCTTCAGTCCGCCGATGCCGCTTCCGACGATGCAGCCGAATCGCTCGGGGTTTGGAATCTCGCCAGTAAAGCCTGCGTCGTTCATCGCGTGAGTCGCAGCGCCCATGGCAAGCTGCACAAATCGGTCCGCGCGACGGGCTTCCTTCTTCTCTTTAAAATAGAGGGCAGGGTCGAAGTTCTGCACCTCGCCAGCGATCCGGCAGTCAAACGCAGTCGCGTCGAACTGCGTGATCGGAACGATACCGCTGACCCCTTTGGTGATGTTGTCCCAGAACGTGTTAATGTCCGATCCTACAGGCGTAACTACGCCCATTCCTGTGATGACTACTCTGCGTTGGCTCATAAGCTTGATTGGCTGGAAAGTCGGGGATGGATAGCGGGACGCGGGAATTGCGCAAACGCAAACTTCTACCCGTAGATTCAATGTTGCGCAAATTCCCTTTGTCTCACACCATGGGCGCTCATGTTCGACCTTCCTCGAATTAAGAAACGCTGGTACCGCCGTTGGTGGTTTGTAATTCCTGTCTGCACTCTGCTGATTGGCGGCATCGTGGGTGCCGTGCTGTTCGCAAGATTGAAGTCGGAGTACGAGGCGAAAGCCAAACACTTCGACTACTCGCAACTCGAAGAGATGGAATCGGCTACGACCGTCATCGACCGGAATGGTGCCATCATGGGCCGCATCTCCATCAAGAACCGGGAGACGGTGCCGTTCGCCGAGTTTTCGCCAGCGCTCATCACTGCCGTCATCGGTGCGGAGGACACGCGTTTCCGGGACCATGCGGGCGTCGATTACAAAGGCGTCGTTCGCGCTGTTTATGAAAACTGGCGCGCCGGAACCGGGCGGCAAGGCGCTAGTACACTGACCCAGCAGCTCGCTCGAAATACGTTCCCCGAGCAACTTCCCGCTGAAGACCGGACGAAAGAGCGGAAGATTCTTGAAATGTTCGTCGCCCGAGAAATCGAGGCACGGTGCAGCAAGGACAAGATTTTGGAGCTCTATCTCAACCGCGTTTATTTCGGCTCCGGATTTTTCGGCGCAGAAGCTGCGGCAAAGGGCTACTTCGGAAAATCTGCCAAAGGTCTGAGCCTCAGCGAGAGCGCGATGCTTGCAGCTCTTCTACGCAGCCCGGAAAAGCTGGCTCCATGGCGCAACTATTCGACGTGCATCGGCGAGCGTAACCGCGTATTGAACCGCCTGCTGGAGGCAAAACTCATCAGCCGGGAAGAATACGATACGGCATTTAGCGACGAGCCGCAGATCAAGAACAAGCGGCCAATGCACCAGGACAACTACGCCGCTGACATGATCTACCAGCAGGTGCTGAAGATTGTCGGAAAGGACCGTGCGTTGGGCGATGGGCTCAAAATTTACACCACCGTGGACAACGAACTGCAAAAGAAGGCGGAGGAATTGATCCGCGGGCAACTTCTCGCCATCGAGCGCCACGAAGGCTACGAGCACCCGACCTACGCGGATTTTGATGCGAAATTCAAGGCAGCGAAAGGTTCCCTTTTGAACGCCGATGGTAAGAAAATCGAACCGGAATACCTGCAAGGCGCGGTCGCAATGCTGGACAATAAAGACGGCGGAATTATCGCGCTCGTGGGCGGCCGGGACTTCGGGCACAGCCAGCTCAATCGCGCCACGCAGGTAGAAATGCCTCCGGGCACAGCGTTCAAGCCACTCGTGTATGCGGCGGGCTTTGAAAAAGGACTTTTCCCCGGCACCGCGGTCAACGATGCGGTGATGGACAATACCCGCGTGATGATTGGCGGAACGACCGGCTTCCTCGGAGAATGGGGCCCGGAAATCGCCGACAACCGCTACGAAGGAATCATCTCCGCGCGGACGGCATTGGTAAAATCCAAGAACGCGGCAACCGTTCATTTCGGGATGAAAACCGGCATCAAGGAAGTGCTGGCGCTTGCCGATAAAGCGGGCATTTCCGACGAACTCGCAGCTTACCCGAAGACCTACCTCGGTGGCAGCGAAGTCTCGCCGATGGATCTTACGCTTTCATACGTGATGTTCGCAAAAAACGGCGTGCGGCCGAGCGAGCCATACATCATTAAGCGAATCGAAGACAAAGAAGGAAAGGTGCTTTTTGAGGAGAAGCCGGAAACGGAACAGGCCATCCGCGCAACCACCGCCTACGAGATTCACACCTGCCTCGCCGATGTGCTGGAACGCGGAACGGCTGAACGGGCAAATAGCGAGATGGGGCTCAAAAAATACCCGATGGCTGGCAAAACAGGCACGGCCTACAATTTTACGGACCTCTGGTTTGTCGGCTACAGCAGCGAAATCACCACTGGAGTCTGGATCGGCTTTGACCAGCAAAGGGGAAAACCGAAGCAATCGATCTATCGCGGGGCCTTCAGCAAGGATTTGGCGCTGCCGGTCTGGGCCGAATTAATGAAGCACTCGGTCGCCAAATACCCGCCGCAACCGATTCAGCAGCCGCCGGGAATCATCCGCGTTGAAATCTGCGCACACAGCGGCGAACTCGCCACGGATAAGTGTCTGGCCGATGGCATTCGCACGACTTACCACGAAATTTGCACCGAGGCGCAAGCCCCGAAGTATCCATGCCCTGTGCACACCGGATTCATCGTGCAGCCCAACAGCACCGCCCCGGTGGACCCGAACGCCCCACTTCGTCCGACGAAGATCTTCATGGACACCGACAACTTCAAAGCCATCGCAATGAAGGAGCCCACGGTTGTCGGCGTGGACCCCTACAATTCGGCAGGCGCGGTGGACCGGGTGAAATCCATCCAGGCCGTCGGTAACGCGATCGCGCCGCTCAATACGCAAAACGAAATCCCGGTCAACGACCCGACCCAACCCGCCACGGCACCCGTGATTCCGCAGGCAAGAATCCTTGGCCCTTCAATTCGCACCGACACAAAACTGGAGCAGCCGGAGCGCCTGAAAATCCCCTAGTGCCTCGCCCGTCGTGCTGTGATGGTTGTTGTGATTCGTGAGAAGTGAGTGGTGATTTGTCGCAAGCCGTGGGTCGTGAGCTTTCGCTTGCGACAAATCACTATTCACTACTCACCAATCACAGCCGCAATAGCACTGGTGACCATCATTTCACGGCGGGGAGACCCCTAGTCCCAAGGTTTCCGACCACTTTCAGCTTGCGTAAGTGCCTTTGGAAGAAGCCTGCATTTCGGGCAGTCGGAAAAAGACACTAAGACTGGCGGAAGCCGCAGCTTTCACCCGCACAATTTATGATGAAATCGATTCTTTTCCGCGCTTTCCTGCCCGCACTTTTCGCCACATCGCTCCAAGCGGAACCCTCATGGATTTGGCCCACCAAGGCGTCCAAGGATGGAGAAAAAGTCACGATGAAAACCGAGTTCACCGTGGACGGAGAAGTGAAGTCCGCGAAGCTTTCGCTGAGCTGCGACAATTCGGCAAAGGTCTTCATCAATGGCGTCGCTTCCGGCAACAACACGAGTTGGAACAGCCCGCTCATCGGTATCGATGTAAAGGCATCCCTCCACGCAGGAAAGAACGAGATTCGTGTGGAGGGCATGAACAACGACGGCATCGCCGCGCTGGTCGCCAAGCTCAACATCACGCTCGGCTCCGGCAAGAAACAGGACGTCGAAACCGACGCAACCTGGCTCGGTACACCGGCGGGCGGCGCCGACTTTAAGCCCGTTGTCGTCATTCAAAAATACGGCGACGGCCCGTGGGGACGCATCCTCGACGGCGGAGCCAAAGGCGGTGGCGGCGCAGTGATTGCGGCCGAGGCACTCCAACTTCCGAAAGACTTCAAAGGCGAACTGCTCTACACCGTCCCGAAAGCCGAGCAGGGCTCGTGGGTAACGATGACCGTGGACCCGAAAGGCCGCATCATCGCCTGCGACCAATACGGCAAAATGTATCGCATCACCGTTCCTCCCATCGGTGCTGCAAACCCGTCCGAAGCCACGACAGTCGAGGAACTCAAAAACCCCGAAGGCCCGGACAAGAAAGCCATCGGCGGCGCACACGGGCTTCTTTATGCGTTCGATAGTCTCTACGTGATGATCAACGAGCAGGACGGCAAAGGCCTCTGGCGCTTGAAAGACACGAACGGCGACGACCAGTTCGACAAAGCGGACTATCTCCGCCACATCGACGGCGGCGGCGAGCACGGGCCACACGCCATCGTTCTCTCGCCCGACGGCAAGTCCCTCTACTTTGCCTGCGGCAACCACACCAAACAGCCCGACCACATGGAGCTTTCTCGCGAGGCAGCAAACTCGTGGGGCGAAGACCACGTTCTCCCTCGCCTTTGGGATGGAAACGGCCACGCAAAAGGCATCCTTGCTCCGGGCGGCTGCATTTACAAAACGGACCCGGACGGAAAAACCATCGAGCTCGCGAGCTCGGGATTCCGCAACGAATACGACATCGCCTTCGACGCAAACGGCGAACTCTTCACCTACGACAGCGACATGGAATGGGACATCGGATCGCCGTGGTACCGCCCTACGCGCATCGCCCACGCCACCAGCGGCTCCGACAACGGATGGCGCAGCGGCGCAGGAAAATGGCCGGAGTCTTACCCGGATTCCCTACCCACGACTCTCGACATCGGACCCGGCTCGCCGACCGGTGTGACCTTCGGCACCGGGGCAAAATTTCC
>JAYSTZ010000602.1:0-7083 GCA_043719365.1 Verrucomicrobiaceae bacterium
CACGGAGTTTTCTGCCGTCACTTCGGCGCGCGAGTCCGCGAGGTCGGCGCGATTTTTATCATGTTTGTGCCGATGGGCTACGTCGATGCGACCGCGAGCATCGGCATCGCCTCGAAATGGAAGCGCATCATCGTCGCATGCGCCGGGATGTATGTGGAGCTGTTCATCGCAGCGCTCGCCGCATGGTGGTGGAGCAACACGCCTGACGGTCAACTCGCGACCGTGCTCCACGACACAGTGGTCACCGGCAGCGTGCTCACACTTTTCTTCAACGCAAATCCGCTCATGCGGTTCGACGGATACTACATTGCCAGCGACCTACTCGGCGTTCCGAATCTCTCGACGCGGGCACGGTCGTGGTTCCAGCGGGCTGCTTCATGGCTTATGATTGGCGGGAAAAAAATGCGGCCATCAATGCCGAAGACGAGAGAGGAATGGATCATCGCCATCTACGGCGTACTCGCTTGGGCATGGCAGATTCTCGTGCTCGCGGGGCTGCTGATTGGCGCGAGCGTATTGCTGAAAGGCGGCGGTCTTTTGCTCGCTGCCGTCGCCGCGCTTGCGTGGCTCGTGTTGCCGGTGGTGATGTTCCTAAAGCAAATGGCGGGACTCGTTCGCGGCGGAACCGGCGGTTTCGGGCCGTTCGTCATCCGTTCTATTTTGATCCTCGGACTGGCGGCTGGCGTTGCCTTTTTCCCATACCGAAAAACCGTCGTAGCGCCGGGAGTCATCGAGTTTGCCGACACTCGCATTCTCCGCGCGGAATGTCCCGGATTCGTGGATAAAATTCATGTTCACGATGGAGACATCGTCGAAGCGGGCGCTTTGCTCGTCGAGCTTCGCAACGACGAGGCCACATCCGGTGCCGCCCGTGCCGAACGCCAAATCGAAGCGCAGGAACAGCGCGCCCGCCACGCCTACACGCGCGACGATGTTGCCGCTTATCAGACCGAACTCTCCAAGCTCGACGGACTGCGTAACGGTCAGGCCCGCAATAAAGTGTATCTCGCGACGCTTCAAATCCGTGCGCCAATTGCAGGTCGCGTCTCGGGGCGAATGCTCCCGCAAATGCAAGGCAGCTTCGCGCAGTCCGGCGCTGAGATTCTCCGCATCGGTGAAGCGGACGGACGGGAGGTGAAAGTCGCCGTCGCACAGGAAAGCGAGCCGCACTTCCGCGGAGCGCTCGGCCTATCCGTTGCGGTCCGCATCGAGGGACGGGGAACCGAGTTCGCGGGACTCGTGAAAAACTTCGCAGGAGAAGCATCGCGCACGCTCCCGCACCCCGCACTCACCGCGCCCGCCGATGGCCCGCTGCCGGTCCGCCGTTCGGAAGGAGGCGCGCAAGATTCGCCGCACTACGAACTCGCCGACCCTCATTTCACCGCCACCGTCCGGCTCCCCGTGGAAGCCGCAGACTTCGCCGACGGAGAGCTTGCGCGTGTAAGATTTCGCAGCACGCAAAGCGTGACCGTTTTCAACGAACTTCGCAGCGCCGCAGACCGATGGGTGCGCAGACACGGCGGGTAAACTCAGGCTCACTACGATTGTAGTATCCGGTGCGGCGTTATGCCGACTCCCGATATTTCCGAATCCGAATGGACCGTCATGGAGGCACTCTGGGAGAGCGCTCCGCAGACAGCGTCTGAACTCACGAAACTGCTCCGTCAAAAAACCAAGTGGGCGGAGAACACCGTGCGCACCCTGCTCACGCGGCTTGTCGAAAAAGGCGCGCTGAAGACGGGCGAAAACGATGGCGGCACGCGTGTGTTTTCGCCTGCGGTGAGCCGCGAGGCGTGCGTGGGCGTGGAGAGCGAATCCTTTATGCAACGCATCTTCCGCGGTGCGTCGAAGCCGCTGCTCGTCCATTTTGCACAAAATGCGCAGCTCACGCCCGATGAAGTGCGCGAGCTAAAGCGTTTGCTCGATCAATCACTAAAAAAGTAATCCGCCATGAACACACTCGAATCATTCTTCCAATGGCTGCTCGCAGCCAGCCTCCGCGCATCGCTTCTCGCTGGTGCGGTCGTTTGTCTCCAACTCGCACTGCGGCGATGGCTGCCAGCGCGCTGGCGGTATGCGCTCTGGCTGCCGGTTGTGTTGGTGCTCATCGCGCCGGTGTTGCCGGAGAGTCGCTTAAGCGTGCAAAATCGATTCGTCGAAAAGACCGCGCCCGCTGTGGTCAAAATGGAGCCGCTTCCGGCTATGGGAATATCCGCATTGGAAGCAATCCCGGCTGCGGCGCCAGTCGTGATCGAGAGTCGATGGACGCCGCGGCAGCGTATGCTTGCCGTGTGGCTCTTCGGAACTGCGACCGTTTTTATCGTCGGCCTGCTCGGATACCGCCGCAGTATGCGCTGCATTCTCCGCGACGCAGTGCAAATCGACGCCGCGCTCGCGGATACGATCTCCAGCGTGGCTGAGGAATTGAGGCTTCGGCGCGCACCCCGGATTCTTGTTTCAAAATCGGTCGGGAGTCCCGCGGTCGCCGGGTTGTTGCGTCCAATGCTGCTTCTTCCCGCGGATTTTCCGGCAAAGTTTTCGCCTGCGGAATCGCGGCTCGTGCTTATGCACGAACTGACCCATCTCAAGCGCCGCGACCTGCCGATGAACTGGCTCATGTGCGGTCTGCAAACGATGCACTGGTTCAATCCGCTATTGTGGCTTGCGTTTGCAAGAATGCGCGCCGACCGCGAAACTGCGTGCGACGCCCAAGTGCTCGCGTCCTCGGGCGATGATTGCCGCGCAGAATATGGAAACGCGTTGCTCAAGCTCCAGACAGCGCCGCGTCAAACCGGATTGAGCCTCGCGTTTGTCGGGATTTTCGAGCGTAACGCCGCACTACGCGTCCGCATTCAGTCCATTGCCGCGCATCGTCCCGAGCATCCGGCCTGGAGCCTCGTTGCAATCACAATTGTGGTCGTAACCACGATGGTTGGAGGCACGCGGGCGGAGACGAAAGCGGGCGTCGAGCCTCGTGTGGGCGCCAGAACGAGGCAGATTCTGATCGAGAGTAAACTAATGGAGACTAAGGACATTGAAGGGGTCAACTTTCGTTGCCAGTTCGTACAATACCAAGGATCCGACAGCACCTCAGTCCATATCCAAGATGCACAGCAGGCGCTCGAGCTTCTGGATAACCTTATTCAGGCAAAGGACGCGACGATTCTCGCTGCTCCCCGAGTGATAACCGCTGATAAGCGAAAGGCGACAATCCAAGTTGGTCGCGAGATTGCAGTAGCCGAGAATGGTACGGGTAAACCCGACATCAAAAACATCGGTGTATATTTTACGATTGTCCCGACGGTAGTCGAGGGCGGCATCTCGCTTGAGGTGACGAGTACCGAAACTCGATTGGTCGATTCGCTAACCAAGAGGGAAATCAAAGGTGAACCGCCTTCGGGAGCGAAAGTGGTTTCGGATGAGGCAAAATTTGAACGCACGCTGGTTCTCAAGCAGGGCGAGACCGGGGTATTAGTTCGGCGACATCCGGGACAGGGAGTTACACTCCCGATTATCGTCACGATGATCACCGCGAAAGTGATGCCCGAGGCCCCGACGCCTGTTGATTCCAGTCGAAAGCAGAAGCCGACACGCGGGGACCTTGTACGGCCACTGAGCGACGCGGAAAACCCCGGTGCATCAACAAAACCTGACGCAAAAGCCGCGCAGCCAGTCAAGAAGCAGGTGAAGAAAGACATTGTGTTGCCCCGGCTTGATTTGAACGACGTGAGTGTCCGGGATGCGGTCGCCCTAGTCGAAGGCGAATCCAAGCTCGCGGACTCGGACAAAAAAGGCGTCAAAATCGTCGTGTTTCCGAATGTGGATGCTGGTGTAAGAATAACGCTCTCGCTCAAAGAGGTACGGGTTACCGAGGCGCTGAAATTCATCGCCGGGCTTTCCAATGCAAAACTGAATATCCAAAGGGGCGTCATCTATCTCGGTACTCAAGAAATTGCGAAGCCGGTCGCTGGCAAGCCCGGTTTCGTCGTTAGCCCATACAATGCTGACAGCGAAGTCGATGCCCGTGGCCTTCCTCCGAATACGGAAATCGAGTGCCCGTACACTGGAATCCCGTTCTTGATTCCGTAGGGACGCAGTTGCAGAAGTGTGTCTCATCGTGTGCTCCCATTGTGTGCTCTTTCTCTACTTTTAGTGTGCTCTGTCATTGTGTGCTCAGAAGCTGCAAACGCCGCGAGAGCGGCGGAATTGAGGCTCCGATTAACGCCCCGCAGAACAAGCCAGTTTTTTGCGGAGTAGCCATGCGCTCGAATTGATGTGGTCAATTCATCCTAAAAGAAGCAGTTGTAACCGCAGATTTCGCAGATTTCAAGGCACTTGCGAACGGAGGTTCTCTCACCCGCCGGGTGAAGAGGAAACTTCTGCAACTTGTTGTGAATCTGCGAAATCTGCGGTTAGTAACTGCCGTTTCGAGGTTCATTCCTCCCCCCGCGAGCGCTTCGCCGACAGTACGGGCGCGCTGTAAGAGATTCGGGGATAGTAATCGTCGTGCCGCGAGGGATGCGGAGCGCGTTTCTTTTGCCGAGTTTTGTGTACAGAAAAAAATGGGGCCGTCGCGGTGGGCGACGAGCCTCATTTTTACCAATCAAGAGTCACGCCGGAGCGCGACTACTTCGCAGCGACTTGCGCGACGGCGATCTTTGCGATCGCGAGACGCTCGGCCTTTTTGCGGCGAGCGGCGGTTTTCTTGACGTTGTCTTTGCCTTTGCAGTGTCCCATAAGGATCGCAGCACACACGGTTCACGACCGACTACCAAGCTATTTCGCGAAATAACTACGTCTTTACTGCGCGCTGAGGCTTATAATCAGCGGCGTGGTAGGAGCTTCGGACGAGCGGTCCGCTTGCCACGTAGGTGAAGCCCTTTTCGTAGCCGATGCGTTTGTATTCCTCGAATTTTTCGGGGTGGACGTAAGCAACGACGGGTAGATGCTGAGCCGACGGGCGCAGGTATTGGCCGAGCGTGAGGACTTCCACATTTGCCGCGCGGAGGTCGTCCATTGCAGTCAAAAGTTCATCTTCCTGTTCGCCTAGACCGAGCATGAGCCCGCTCTTGGTGTTGATGTGCGGAGCGATTTCTTTCATCCGGCGCAGGACGTTGAGCGAGGTGCGGTATTTCGCCCGCGAGCGGACGGCGGAGGTGAGGCGCTCGACGGTTTCGAGATTGTGGTTAAAGATGTCCGGCCCGGCTTCGGCGACTGCCTGGAGGCATTCTTCCTTGGCGTGAAAATCGGGCGTGAGCACTTCGATGACGAGTTCCGGCTGCGCAGCGCGGACGCAATGAATCGTGCGGGCGAAATGCGCCGCGCCGCCGTCCTTCAGGTCGTCGCGGGCGACCGCGGTGATGACGACGTGTTTCAGCTTCAAGCGCAATATTGCCTGCGCCACTCGTTCCGGCTCGTCGGCCTCCAGCGCGAACGGCTTTGCCGTGGTCACTGCGCAAAATCCGCACGCGCGGGTGCATCGGTCGCCGGCGATCATAAATGTCGCGGTGCCGCTGCTCCAGCATTCCCAGCGGTTAGGACACTGGGCACTTTCGCAGACAGTATGGAGATTCAGGTCGCTGATGAGCGCCTTGGTGGAAAAATAGACAGGATTCGATGGCAGCCGGACTTTGATCCAGTCGGGCTTGCGCGACTGGTGAAGTGCAGGATCGATCGTTTGACAGGACATACGCCGTAGATACTACCGCGACGGCGGCGTGTGTCACGCGTTGGAATTCGAACCAAGGATCTCGAAGGTCGGAGGTAAACCACCCGCCATGATTACACGTCGCACTTTTCTCCGCCGGACCACCGTTGCCGCACTCGCCTTTCCCGCTTTGCTGCGCGCGAAAAACCCAAACTCGCACGTTCAGATCGCTGTCGTTGGTTGCAAAGGGCAGGGGCTTTCCGACCTCGTCGAGATCGGCTCCCATACGCGGGCGAAATTCGTCGGTTTTTGCGATGTGGACTCTTCGCGCTTCGACGATGCGCTGAAGCGTTTTCCGGGCGTGCCGACGTTTGGCGATTACCGCGAGATGTTCGCGAAGCTCGGCGATACGCTGGACGGTGTGCAGGTGAGCACGCCGGATCATTGGCACGCGCCGATTGCGCTGGCTGCGATGCGTGCGGGCAAACACGTCTATTGCCAAAAGCCGCTCACTCACACGGTCTGGGAGGCGCGCCAGATGCGGCTCGCGGCAGATGCGGCGGGCGTCATCACGCAAATGGGCAATCAGATTCACAGCCACGAAGCGTATCGCACGGGCGTGAAGATCCTCCGCAGCGGCGTCATCGGGAAGATCAAAGCCGTCCACTCGTGGCAGGCAAATCGCGGCAACCAATACTCCAACCTCGGCACCCGCCCGGCGGACCGCGTCGCACCACCGCCTGCCACTCTAAATTGGGATCTTTGGCTCGGCCCCGCGCCACAGCGCGACTACGTGCCGGACCTTTACGCTCCGTTCAAATGGCGCGACTGGATGGATTTCGGCGGCGGCACCATGGGCGACTTTGGCTGCCATGTTCTCGACCCCGTTTTCTCTGCGCTCGACCTGACGTCGCCCGTTTCCGTTCGCGCCGAAAACGAAGAGCCGCATCCCGAGACGTGGCCGAAAGCGGAGACTGTTTCCTTTATTTTCCCCGGCACCGCCTTCACCACCGACAAGACCATCGCGGTGACGTGGTATGACGGCGGACGCCTGCCCGACGCCTCGCTCGCGCAACTTCCGGCTGATGGCAAGCTCCCCGCAGGCGGCGGCAGTCTCTTCATCGGGGAAGGCGGCACGATGGTCCTCCCGCATGTCGGAAGTCCGTCGCTGTATCCGGCGGACAAATTCCCCAAGCAGGAAAAAGTGCCCGGCGGGAATCATTATCATCTGTGGGTGGACGGCATTATTGCGAACACCAAAACGACCGACGGCTTTCACTACGCCGGCCCGCTCACCGAGACCGTGCAACTCGGCAACATCGCCACGCGTGTTCCCGGCAAACTGCTGGAATGGGACGCTGCCAAGCTCGCTTTCATAAACTCCGAGGACGCTCAAAAGCTCGTCACCAAGTCGTATCGCAAGGGTTTCGAAATCT
>JAYSTZ010000603.1:0-3005 GCA_043719365.1 Verrucomicrobiaceae bacterium
GCTTGATTGCGGCGATTCGCTTGCGGGCCTCTCCGGCAGTCATCATGTCGCGGGGAAGCATCAAATACGCGTACGCTTTGTGATGTGCGCGGCCCACGCGGCCCCGGAGCTGATACAAATCCGCAAGCCCGAAGCGGTCCGCGCGGTCGATGATGATGGTGTTGGCGTTCGGAATATCGACTCCGCTTTCGATGATTGTCGTGGCGATGAGAACGTCCGCCTCGCCCGCAATGAACTGGTGCATCACGTCCTCAAGTTCGCCTTCGTTCATTTGTCCATGCCCGATCAGGACGCGCGCTTTCGGGCACAGCTTCTTGATTTTCGCAGCGACGAGCTCGATGTCGCCGACCCGGTTGTGGAGGAAATACACTTGTCCGCTGCGGGCAACTTCGCGGTCGATGGCGTCGCGGATGATGCGCTCGTCGTAGGGGCAAATGATCGTCTCGACGGGAATCCGGTTGGCGGGCGGCGTCTCGATCGTGCTCATGTCTTTCGCACCCATCAGCGACATATAGAGCGTGCGAGGAATGGGCGTCGCGCTGAGCGTGAGCATATCGACGAGCGGCCACATCGCCTTGAATTTCTCTTTGTGCAGCACGCCGAACCGCTGCTCTTCGTCGATGACCACGAGGCCGAGATTCTTAAACTGAACATCCTTCGAAATCAGGCGGTGCGTGCCGATGACGATGTCCACCGAGCCCTCCGCCATGCCCTTTGCGGTCTCCGCTTGCTGGCCGCGCGTTCGGTAGCGGCTGAGCAAACCGACGGTGATGGGGTAGTCCGATACCCGCTCGCGGATGTTGCGGTAGTGCTGCTCGGCGAGGACCGTCGTCGGCACGAGGATGGCGACTTGCTTGCCCGAAGTGACCGCCTTGAACGCGGCGCGAATCGCCACCTCTGTTTTTCCAAAGCCCACATCTCCGCAGATGAGCCGGTCCATCGGGCGTTCGCCTTCCATGTCGTTTTTCGCGTCGAGGATCGCAGTGAGTTGGTCGGGCGTCTCTTTGTAAAGGAATGAGGACTCGAACTCGCGCATCCACTTGTTGTCGGGCGGAAACGCGAAGCCTTGCTGAACCTCGCGCGCGGCGTGGACTTCGAGGAGCTTCGCGGCGTAATCGAAAACGGCTTTCTCTGCCTTCTTCTTCGCGTTGCCCCACGCGCCATCGCCGAGCTTGCTCAGTGCCGGGTTGCGCTTGCCGATGCCGACGTAACGGGCAACAAGGTAGCTCTGCTCCAGCGGGACGTAAAGTTTCGCCCCTTCCGCGAAAGTGAGCACGAGCACGTCTTCGGTGCCCACAGTTTTCAGTTCCTCAAATCGCGCAATGCCGTGCTCCAGATGCACGACATGATCGCCCTCAATGAGTTCGGAGAAATCGATCTGCTGACGCTGCGCCGTCTCGCGTTGGCGCTTAAGCGTTGCCCGGCGTGCGCGGTTGTTGCGATAGCGACCGAAGAGCTCCGAGTCGCAGAGAACGGCGACTTTTCCCGCAGGGTACGTGAAGCCGCGTGCAAGCGTGCCATTGATGAACGTCAGCGCATCCGCTTCCACGGGCGGGACAAGTTCGCGGAGTCGCTCGATCTCGCCCTCGTTGTTGCAGAAAACGAACGTGCTCCATCCGTCCGTGCGCCAATTGCGGAGCTGGGCGAAAAAGCGCTCGCGCTTAATCTCATCGACCACGAAATCGCCCGCCTCGAATTCCCCGAGGCCGTGGTCATAGAATGCCGTGGTGAAGTCGAATTCACCCGATGCGACCACATCGCTGGTGATGTGAAGCTGGGCTTCATCCCAGCTCGCGTCCACGTTCACCGTCACGTCGTCGCCGTGGATGTAATCGGCGAGTTTCTTCCCCACGCTTTCGGCTTCTCCGAGCAGAAGCGTGCAACTTGCGAGCTGCTCGACGCTCGTCTGCGAATCGAGATCGAATTGCCGGATGCTTTCCAGTTCCACGTCGAACCATTCCAGGCGAATCGGCAGCGCATGGTGAAAGCTGAACACATCGAGAATCCCGCCGCGAATCGCGAACTGTCCGCGTCCCGTGATTTGAGGGACGTGTTCGTAGCCGGCTACCGCGAGCTTTTTGATGAGCGCGTCCCGATCCAGTTTTTTGCCACGCGCGAGATGGAGCTCCAGCTTGCGCAAGTCGGCTTCATCGACCACTTCGTCGGCAAGACTTTTGCGTGTGAGAACAAGGATAAGCGGTGCGGCTTTTTTCGCGGGAGGCGTCGCCAGTTTCTGGATGATGCCGAGCCGCTCGGCCACGGCTTCCGGATCGGGAATCGCGCCTTCGATAGGAGCGATCTCCAGCTCGGGAAAAAAGAGCGCTTCCGGCTGCCAATGGATCAGTTCGTTGTGCAACGCCTCTTGCGCGCGCACATTCTGGCACACAAACCAAACGCGCCTTTTCGCGGCCCTGGCAATGGTCGCGCAGACCGTGGGCTGGGCATGCTCGACGATGTGCGGAAGGGTTCCTCCCAGCGCACGCAGCTTCTCCGCAAGCGCGGGCTCGCGGGCGATGACGTCGAGAAGGTCTGGCTGTTTCACGGACATGAGTGGGCGTGGAGGGAAGCGGGGGAGGGGCTTCTGTGCAATCGAAAGGCGAGCCCATTTTCCGCCACGTTCGCCACTACGTCCGCCGCGACGAGTTGAGGAAGGCGAGGCCGCAAATGGATATTTATTTGACACACCTTTTGCAAAAGTCTTTGCCTTCCCACACCATGCAGCAGTCAACCTACAGATTGTCTTCGCAAACCGAGCCAGTCTCTACTCGCCCGCCGCACTCTTCGTCGGCAGATTACGCCTCCTTTTCCGCAGGACACGTATCATAAATGCGCGGGCTACACCACCCAGCTCGGCAGCACCGCCGGAGAGATCACGCAAGTCAAATCTGTCTGTACCCTCCGCCATCGCAGGGCTTTTCACTTGGCCTTGAGCGGAGCAGTGAGGATGCGGAGCGCTTGCATTGGCTTACGTTGACAACGGGCAAAAAGCTTCGGGCATGGCTCGC
>JAYSTZ010000604.1:0-7067 GCA_043719365.1 Verrucomicrobiaceae bacterium
GCAAATGCATATACGGGCGCTACGACCATCACGAACGGCCAGCTTGTGCTCGATAACCTGGCGACATTTGGAGCCACGCCCATCACCATCAACAGCGCGACACCGGGTGCGCTGACGATTATTCAAAACGGGCGCGACCTTACGACGGCAGCGCCCATCAGCGGAACCGGTGAGTTTGTGAAGTCCGGCCCGAACACCCTTACGCTCACGGGCGTGGGAGCGTTCACGGGCAAGACCATCATCAACGTAGGAACGCTCGCTCTCGGCGCAAACGGCGTGCTTGGCTCAAGCGAGATCGTGATGAACGGCGGTACGATCCGCGCAGCCACAGCAGCGCGTGCATTGTCAAATCCGGTCACCGTAAATGGTGATTTCATCCTCGGTCGTCTCACCGACCTCAACGGCGCGATCACGCTGAACGCCAACGCGACGATTACCGCAACGAACCCCGATGGGCTGGCAAACAACAACTCCATCCTCGGCCCGGTCGGCGGCAATTTCCGACTGACTCTCGCGGAAGGTGCAGGCGGTGCAGTCGCACCGTTTGGCATCGGAACCGGCGCGCTCGTTATCAATGCGGCCAACACGAACTCCGGCGGAACGACCGTGGCATCCGGTCGAGTGAACGTCTCGGCGACCGGGACACTCTCCGCCGGTCCGCTCACGGTAAACAGCGGCGCACTAAACTTGAATAACGCTGCGCAGACCATTGCGAATCTCGACGGCATCGGCGGCACAATCACGCTTGCCGGGAGCTCGCTGACGTTGAATCAAAGCGTCATGACGATCTTTGCCGGCGTCATTGCCGGGACGGGCAGTATCAATTTTGCGCAGGATGGAAACCTCACGCTGAGCGGAAACAGCACATTTATCGGAGCGACGACGATTGCCGACGGCGTGGTCCTCGTCACCGGCAGCCTCAGTGGCTCGGTGGCTGTGACGGGCGGTCTTCTTGGTGGAAGCGGGAGTGTCGGCGCAGTCACGAGCGTCGGCGGCGCAATTGCCCCTGGCCTCAGCCCTGGCACGCTCACCCTCGCGTCCCTGTCTCTCGACGCCACATCTTCGCTCAACTTCGAGTTGGGAATGCCCGGCGTCGTCGGGTCCGGCGTGAACGATTTGCTCAGCATCGGTGGTGGACTCACGCTTGACGGTACGCTCGGCGTCGCGACGCTCGCAGGGTTCGCCAACGGCATTTATCGAATTGCCAACTACGGCGGTTCGCTGACGGATAATGTTCTCGATCTCGATTCAGGCTTTCTTGTGGTGTATCCAGGCTCGTTCATCGATACCGCGACAACCGGGCAGGTGAACCTCGTCGTCGTACCGGAACCCGGCTCTGGGATCCTACTTTTGGCGGGACTCGGCGCGATGCTCGGTCGCCGTCGTCGCCAAGAATAGCCGCATCTGCTTCCGCCCGAACGCATACCTTTTTCTCGGCAACATTCCGATGGCGTTTCTCCCGGCCCGATGGATGTTCCGCCGGTTACCTCACCCAAACAAAACTATCGTCATGCTCAGAAAAATCCTCGCCTCCCTCATCCTCGCAACGGCCTGTTACGCTGCGGATTCCGTTCTCGTTTTCAACGAACTCCAATACCACCCGGCGAATGAACTCACCGAGACCGAATGGGTCGAGCTGCGGAGTTTACAGGCGGTGGATGTGGACATCAGCGGATGGCGAATCGACGGTGGAATCGACTACACGTTTCCCGCCGGGACGATCATGCCAGGCGGCGGCTACATCGTCGTCGCGGCGGTTCCTGCGCAAATTCCCAGCGCGTTCGGACCTTTCATAGGACAGCTCGACAACGGCGGCGAGACTCTGCGGCTACGCAATTTGAACGGTCGCATCATGGACGAACTCAGCTACAGCGACGGCGGCGACTGGCCGATCGGAGCGGACGGCTCTGGCGCGACGCTTGCACGACGATCTGCCACGGCGGGGTCCGGCGCGGAACAATGGAGCGCGAGCCGTGACACGGGTGGGACTCCTGGCGCGCTGAATTTCCCCGATGCGGGCACCGCAAACGCCCGAACGAAAATCATCCCGATTGGCTCGATGTGGAAGTTTCTCGATGATGGCACGACGCCCGCTGCGGATTGGAAAACTGCGGCATTTTCTGACACGACGTGGAAGAGCGGAGCGACGCTCATCGCCGGCGGCGGTGCTGCACTTCCCGTGCTGCGGCCGTCCGATTTTCCGACGGGGCTGCTCGCCTACTGGGCGTTCGATGAACTGGGTGGAACGACTGCGGTGAACGGTGCCAACGCTACTTTCAATGGCACGATGGCCAACGGCGCAGCGTTTGTAGTCGATGCAGCACGAGGGCGTGTAGCCGAGTTCGATGGAACGGACGACCGGATGGAAGTGATCGACTCCGGCACAAGTCTGCCTACTTTGACGATGATTCCGGCGATGACTGCGGTGAATGATTTCACTTGGGCGGGCTGGGTTTGGACTTCCACGGCGTCGTCGGCAACGGACCAGGCGAACTCGGTCATCATGGGTAATCGTACCGGCGTGAACGGTTCGGATACGGTGCCGAGAGAGTTTTTCAAAATCACCCCAGCATCCGCACAGTATGGCCGAAACGGGACCACGACGTTCAATAATTACCCCGACCTCGGCACCAACGCGTGGACGCATATGTGTCTCGTGAAGCGAGGGCTGAATCTCGACTACTACCAAAACGGAGTGTTCGTACAGACGGCGACGCTCACGGGAGCACAGTTGGTGCCTCAGATGCCGTTCTATATCGGAGGAGATCGCAGACTTACAACCCCTGCGAATGAACACTTCCAAGGCCGCGTGGACGACGTGGGCCTGTGGACCCGCGCACTCGCAGCGGGAGAAATCGCGGCGCTCGCGGGGTTCAACCCGAACACTCCCCTTCTGCCCTCGCCGCCGGAGCAGACGACCAATGCGGTCACGGGAACCGCGCCGCGCTACTTCCGAAAAGCGTTCACTTTTAGTGGTGCTCCGAGCCGCACTTCCTTGGAACTGTGGCCTGTCGCGGATGATGGCGCGGTGATCTATCTCAACGGCACGGAGGTTTACCGGAGCAACGTCCCGGCTACGAGTGAGGTCACCAGTCCGCAATTTCCAAGCGCGCCCATCGTCATTCCGAGCACCTCACTGCTAAAAGGGACAAACGTCCTGAGTGCCGAGGTGCATCAGTTTGCCGGCGGAAACACCGACCTGCTTTTCGGCGCGGAACTCGTCACGGACGAGTCGCCGGGCTTTCCTCCGTCAACCAATCCGTCGTTTGCGTTCAGCGAGATTTCTGGCGCGGCGGATGCGGGCTTTTTTATCGAGCTGCGGAACAATTCTGCGAACTCCCGGAATACTGCCGGTTGGACAATCAAAACCACTGCGGGCGGCTCGTTCACACTCCCATCAGTCTCGGTGCCCGCGGGTGGCTATGCGTCGTTTACGGCGGCATCGCTCGGGCTGGTGCCGAGCAACGGTGTTCGGCTCAGTTTGATTGCGCCGGATGGTGTGCAATTTGAAGACGCACGAGCCATCACGAACAGCCTTCGTGGACTGCTGGCGAACGGCGATTGGGGTCATCCGTCCAGCGCGACTCCGGGCGCTGCGAATGTCGCCACGCTGAGCGACGCCATCGTCATCAACGAAATCTTTTACAATGCCGCAGCCCCGACTCCACCCGCGCTCCCGAGCGGTGAACAATGGGTGGAGCTCTACAATAAAAGTGCGGTGCCCGTGGATGTCAGCGGTTGGGTCTTCACTGCGGGAATCAGCTACACATTCCCAGCGGGCACGGTGCCGATACCGGCGGGCGGTTACGCAGTGGTTGCGTGGAATCCCACAACATTTACCGCGCTGCATACCGGGGTCTTTGCTTTCGGGCCATTCAGCGGCAGCCTCGGCGGAAGCGGTGATACGATCACGCTTCACGATGCAAACGACAATCTCGCCGATGAAGTGTCATACGTGGACGGCGGGCGCTGGAGCCAGTGGGCGGACGGTGGCGGTTCGAGTCTCGAACTTATCGATCCTCGCAGTGACAATTCGAAGGGCGAAGCGTGGGGTGCGAGCGACGAGAGCAGTAAATCCACATGGCAGAATGTGAGCTTCAGCGGTCCCGCCACGATCAATCCGGCCAACGATCCGACAACGTGGAATGAGTTCCTTTTGGGGTTGCTGAACAACGGCGAGTTTCTCATCGACGACATCAGCGTGAAAGATGTGACGCAGGGCAACATCGAGTTGATTCAAAACGGCACGTTTTCATCAGGGAACACGAATTTTTGGCGCATCATCGGGACGCACAGCGGCAGCGTCGTGCCCGATCCCGTTTCGCCCGGCAACAACGTGCTCAAAGTGGTGGCCACCGCCGAGACCGAGCACATGAATAACTACGCCGGCACGACTCTGAAAAACGGCGCGAGTTTCCATACGCTGGTCGCGACAGACACCTACAATATCACATTCCGCGCAAAGTGGCTGAGGGGCTCCAATGCGCTGCATTCGCGCCTCTACGTAAATCGGCTCGCGCTCAAGACGCTGTTGAATCGCCCCACCACCGGCGGCACGCCCGGCGCGGTGAACAGCCGATTTGTTGCAAACGTCGGCCCAACGTTTGACCAGCTCGCCCACTCTCCGGTCGTCCCGGCAGCGACAGTGCCCTCGACCGTGAGCATGAAAGTTTCCGACCCCGATGGAATCGGCAGCGTGCAGCTTTTCACTTCGCTAAACGGTGCGGCATTCTCCAGCGCCGCGATGACCAACGCAGGTAACGGCCTTTACACCGGAACGGTCGCCGGACAATCGGCCGGGGCGCTCGTGCAGTTCTATGTGCGCGCCACGGATTCGCTCGGCGCGATTTCATTTTTTCCTCCGGGCGGCGCTGCTTCGCGGGCGATGATTCCGTGGGCCGATGGTCGCGCACAGCTCACACTCGCGAGCGGTGCAAAGCCGCACAATGTCCGCGTCATCATGCCCACTGCGGACGCCACGGAGCTTTACCGCCTGGAGAATCAAATGAGCAACGCATCCCGGCCATGCACGGTGATCATGAACGAAAAGGATGTATATTATCGCGCCGGAGTTGCGCTCAAGAGCAGCGAGCACGGGCGTTTCAACATCACGCGCGTCGGCTACAACGTGGAGTTTGCGGCGGATGAACTTTTCCTCGGTGTCCACGGCGGCATCGCCATCGACCGCTCCGGCGGAACATCGACCGGGCAGAAGGAAATCTTGCTGAAATCGCTCAGCATCCTCGCCGGAGGAATCCATGCGCCGCAGGATGACCTCTGCCGTGTCATTCCTTCGGTCGGCACGATTACCGACAGCACCGCGACTGCGTACGATGGCTCCGGGATGCTCGGCGCGGCCATACTTTCCAAGACCCGGCTCAAAGGCGACTACCTCAACGGCCAATGGGACAATGGTTCCGACGGCATGATGTATAAATACGAGCGCGTTTATGTGCTCACTCAGACCATCAACGCAGCAACCCGTGTGGTTGACGCGGCGATCGTCCCGGAAAACCCGAAAATCCCCCAATCCACTACATCGCCTCCCGGAGTGAATGTCGTGAGCCTTGGCAGCGACTCGGAGGTGTATCGCTGGCACTGGCTCATCGAAAGTGGACGTGACCGGGATGATTTTACCGATGCGAAAAACATGACAAACGCAATCGGTCAGGCCGCCGGTGCAACGTTCAACAGCCTCGTGGACCAATACCTCGACGTGAATCAATGGCTCCGTTCGCACGTGGGGCCGACACTTTACGGAGTGACTGATAATTACCTCGGCCCTGGAGGCGTAGGCGCCCAGCACAACACGCTGTTCTATTTTCCGCCCGGTAAAAAGGGCGTGCTCATGCCGTGGGATAACGATTTTCTGAGTCAGGTAAATCCCACCACGACGTCGCTAGCGAGCGGAGGCGACATCGCGAAGTTCATCGCGAACCCCGTATGGAAAAGGCTTTACTACGGCCACATGCTCGACGTGCTGAATCGCTCGTTCAACACCACCACGATGACCTACTGGGCTGCGCATTATTCGCGATTCGGAACGGATGATATGACGAGCATGGTCACGAGCTACCTCACTCCCAGGGTCAACTACGCCCGCGACGTTATTAACGGGACGAACGGCCAGACCGCGGCGATTCCACCGGTGGCATTTACGCGCACGAGCGCCAGTCCCGTGACGGTCGCCACACCATTTGCGACCGTGACGGGCGACGGATGGATCGACATTGCAGAGATTCGCCTGCACGGCTCGTCGCAAGAGCTCGCCGTGACTTGGACCGACGACAACTCGTGGTCGCTCCCGCTTCCAGTCCGCGCCGGGACCAACACTTACACGCTCGTCGCATACAACACGTCCGGCGTGAGCATCGGCACGGTGACGGTGACAGTCACCGGCAGCGGCGGCATTTTCCCCGCCACGACAAACAACCTCATCGTCTCCGAGCTGAACTTCAATCCGCCTGGTCCAGACGACACCACCGAGTTTGTCGAACTGCAGAACATCACCGCCGGCACGCTCGATCTATCGAACTGCCACTTCGACGAAGAACTCGGGCAAGGGATCGCCTACACTTTTGCAAGCGGCGTGCAACTTGCACCCGGCGCGAGAATCATCGTCGCTCGCAATCGCACAGCATTTCTCGCGATGTATCCCGGCGCGAGCGCACAACTCGCAGCAGGCCAGTACGACCCGAGCACGCTCGACAACGGCGGCGAGCGAATCGTCCTCTACAGCGCAGCCGGGCTTCCGATTTTCGACTTCACCTACAGCGACAACCTGAACCCGACCGACGGCGGCGGGCGTTCGCTCGTTCGAGTAGTCAGCAGCACGAACCCAAATCCCACCGATTACACATGGCGCGCAAGCACCGTCGATGGTGGCAATCCCGGCACCAGCGACGCGCTGGCATTTTCTGGCAGTGCAACCGAAGATGCCGACGGCGACGGAATCCCCGCGTTGCTGGAATACGAACTCGGGACCAGCGACGGCGTAAGCAACGCGCTCCCGCTCACCCTTACTCGTGACATCTCCGGCGCCCTCATCGCCGTATTTACGCACCGCG
>JAYSTZ010000605.1:0-3001 GCA_043719365.1 Verrucomicrobiaceae bacterium
TTAAACGGTCAGAAAATCGGCGAGGG
The DNA here is from genome assembly GCA_043719365.1 of Verrucomicrobiaceae bacterium. Lineage (GTDB taxonomy): Bacteria > Verrucomicrobiota > Verrucomicrobiia > Chthoniobacterales > Chthoniobacteraceae > SXWH01. The sequence goes on from JAYSTZ010000605.1 coordinate 27, forward strand.
TTCATCGTCAGCAGCGGGCAAGCGGCTGAAAGTGCCGAAGGGGATTTTGGAAAAGAGCGTCTTCAACACGCTCACCGTGCGGCTGGAGAAGGATGCGCGGTTTGCGCAAGCGCCCGTCTTTCGCACCTACTTCGATGAACTCGTGCTGTCCGGCGATTGGGAGAAGTTTTCCGGCGAGGCTGCGGCGATGAAACCGCTTGCACAATCGCCGGAAAAAGCGGCGTTCACGGAGAAGGGATTTCGCCTTTCCACGATGCCGCTTGTTGCCACGGAGAATATGCCCGGTCAGCGGATTTCGCCGGCGGAATCGCTCGCCAAGATGCGCGTGGAGCCGGGGCTCGCGGTGGAGCTTTTGCTCGCGGAGCCGCTTGTCGCGCAGCCCACGCACATGTCGTTTGATGAACGCGGGCGGCTGTGGGTTTCGCAGTACCGGCAGTATCCATATCCAGCGGGAATCAAGCAGCTCAGCCGGGATCAATATTACCGCGCAGTTTTCGATAAAGTGCCGCCGCCGCCCCCGAATCATGACCGAGGCGCGGACATTATTTCGGTGCACGAAGACACGGATGGCGACGGCGTTTTTGACAGCCACAAAAACGTGCTTGAAGGCCTGAACATGGCCAACGCAGCAGTGTACGGCCATGGCGGTATCTGGGTGATGAACACGCCGTATCTCATGTTTTACCCGGACAAAAACGGCGACGACATTCCCGACGGCCCGCCGGAAGTTCGGCTCGCGGGCTTCGGGCTGGAAGACACGCACAGCGTCGCAAACGGGCTCGTATGGGGGCCGGACGGCTGGCTCTATGGCGGTCAGGGAAGCACGACGACCTCGCGCATCACGCGTCCGGGATTCGACACGCCGCCCGTCTATTTCGAGGGCTGCATGGTCTGGCGGTACCATCCCGAGCGGAAGATCTACGAGATTTTCGCCGAGGGCGGCGGGAATACATTCGGGCTGGAGTTTGATGCGGAGGGAAATCTTTTCAGCGGACACAACGGCGGCGAGACGCGCGGCTGGCACTTCATCCAAAACGGCATTTATCTCAAGCAGGGCAAGGAACCTGGCAAATTCGGCGCAACGGGACACGAGTTTTCGTTCGGCGAATTTGGCCCGATGAAAAGCGCGAATCCCATCCAGCGATTTACGCACAACATCATCATGGCGGAAGGCACCGCCGTCCCGACGCTGCGCGGAAAGATGCTCGGCGCAGACCCGCTCCACCGTAACATCACAGCGTCCGAGCGCATCGCAGTCGGCGCGACATTTTCGACAAAAGACACCGGCATCCCGCTCGCGGGCGACGACATCGCATTTCGCCCCGTCTTCCTCGCAAACGCACCCGACGGCTCCGTATTTATCGCCGATTTCTACGAGGAATACATCGCGCACGGACAAAACTACCAAGGCCAGCTCGACCCGACCACCGGCCGCATTTACCGCCTGCGCGGAAAAGACGTGCCTCTGGAACGCGACCTCAACCTCAAAAGCAAAACGACACCCGAGCTCATCGCGCTGCTGCGTCATCCGAACAAATGGCATCGTACGACTGCGGTGCGGCTGCTCGGCGAGCGGAAGGATAAATCCGCGCTGGAACCGCTGAAGAAACTGCTCGCTGAAACGGAAACACACCCTGCGCTGGAAGCGCTTTGGGCGCTGCATCAGGCCGGACTGATCAAAGAGCAACACTACCGCGGTGCTCTGCATCACTCGTCCGCCGCTGTCCGCTCATGGGCGTTGCGTCTGGCGGTCGAGAACACCGAGTATTCCGACGGACTCTGCAAATATCTTGAGCAAGACTATCTTGAATCGGCCCCTCGCGACCTTCGCCTCTCGGTCGCGACACAGCTTCATTTTCTGCCCGGTTGGCGTGCGATGCACCTCGTGTGGCTGATTCTCTCATTAGAGCCCGATGACTCCGACCCGATGCTTCCGCTGTTTTGTTGGTGGTCCGTCGAGTCAGAAATGCAGCGTCGGAGCGCAGAAGGTAATTTCAGCGAAGTGCTCTCGCTCGCCAGCACGCTGCAAAACAAGCCCGTAGTCCGTGAGCACATCATACCCCGAATCATGCGCCGCTTCGCGGCCTCGGGTACGCGTGCTGATCTTCTGGGGGCAGCGACGCTTTTGAGCCAGACCGACGAAGCAAATCGACCTGCGCTAGTGGCGGTCTTTGAAAGGGAATTCAAAGGCCGTGCGCTTCCACCGCTGCCTGACGAACTCGTCGCCGCGCTTGTAAAGGCGGGCAGCACTTCGATCGGCTTTCGCATCCGCCAAGGCGATGCCGCCGCTGTCGCCAATGCGCTGAAGCTCATCGCCGACCCGAAAGCGAATCTCGAAGAGCGGCTCCTTTGCATCCGCACGCTTGGCGAAACGAAAACCGCCACGGCCATACAGCCCTTGCTCGCGCTTGCGACCGGCGACTCAAACACAGACATCCGCAAAGCCGCCCTCGGTGCGTTGCTTCCTTTTGACGATGCACAAATCGGTCAGACTATCGCCGCGCAATTCGCCGCGTTTTCCAAAGACGGGCAGCCGGCCGCCATCACGCTGCTAGCCAGCCGCGACAACACGCGCCCCGCGCTGCTCACCCTCGTCGAAAACGGTGCGCTCAACGCTAGCGAAGTTCCGCCCGCCGCCGCCGCTTGGCTCCGCGAAAAGAGCGCCGACCGCGAGAAGGCCGCGCACCTTTTCCCCGTCGCGCCCGCCGCCGCCGACCGCGCGAAGTTTGATAAACTCCGCGCTATTCTCGCGGACGGAAACGGCAACCCGTACGACGGCGAAGCGACATTCATGGCCCGCTGCGCCGCGTGTCATCAGCTCTTCCACAAAGGCGGCAAAGTCGGGCCAAACCTCACCGCCTACCAGCGCGAAGACCTCGGCACGATGCTCACCAGCATCCTCACGCCAAACGTTGAAATTCGCGAGGGCTTCGAGAATTTCACGATCTCAACAAAGGACGGACGCACCCTCGGCG